>JAEYZV010000355.1 GCA_023427865.1 Acidobacteriota bacterium | reverse complement strand
GTGTCGCTGATTGTACGACCGATATCCGTCCGGCCGACGCGTGTGGTAACGTTCGCCCCGTTTCAGGAGTCCTGATGCATCGTCCACAGCTGTCGCTGCTGCCGCTCCTGTTGGCGGCCACACTCGGGGGGGCGTGCGGCTCCTCTTCGAACGAACCGGTCACGCCGGCCACGACTTCGCCGGCCGCGCCGGTGCGAACGCTCGCCATGACACGCGCTCCCTTCGGCACGCTCCCTGACGGCCAGCCCGTCGAGGCCTTCACGCTCAGGAACTCGAACGGGATGGAGGTGCAGGCCATCACGTACGGCGGCATCATCACGTCGTTGAAGGTGCCCGATCGCGACGGGATGCCGGGCGACGTCGTGCTCGGCTACGACACCCTGCAGGGCTATCTCGAGAAGTCACCGTTCTTCGGCTGCATCGTCGGGCGGTATGGCAATCGCATCGGGAAGGGGCGGTTCACGCTCGACGGGCAGACGTACACGCTGCCGATCAACAACGGCGAGAATCACCTGCACGGGGGGCCGCAGGGGTTCGACAAGAAGAACTGGAAGGCCGAGCCGTTCGAGCGCGCCGACGCGGTGGGCGTGGTGTTCACGCACACGAGTCCCGATGGCGACATGGGGTATCCCGGCACGCTCGACGTGAAGGTGACCTACACGCTGACCGACGACAACGCGTTGCGCTTCGACTACGAGGCGACCACCGACAAGGCGACGCCGGTCAACCTCACGCAGCACACCTACTTCAACCTCGCGGGCGCCGGCAGCGGCGACGTGCTCGGGCACGAGGTGCAGATGGAGGCCGACCGCTACACGCCGGTGGACACGGGGCTGATCCCGACCGGCGAGCTCGCGAGCGTCGAGGGCACGCCGTTCGACTTCCGGCAGCCCGCAGCCATCGGCGCGCGCATCGATGCCGATCATCCCCAGATCGCGGCCGGCGGCGGGTACGACCACAACTTCGTGTTTGCACGCACCGGGAGCGGCCTCGAGCGTGTGGTCCGCGTCCACGAGCCGACGACGGGCCGGACGATGGACGTCGCGACGACCCAGCCGGGCACGCAGTTCTATACCGGCAACTTCCTCGACGGCACGATCACCGGCAAGGGCGGCAAGGTGTACGCGCGGCGATCCGGTTTCTGCCTCGAGACGCAGCACTTCCCGGACTCGCCGAACAAGCCGGACTTCCCCTCGACGATCCTGCGTCCGGGCGAGACGTATCGCCAGAGCACGACCTACACCTTCGGCACGCGGTAGGGAATTTCAGGATTTCAGAATTTCAGAATTTCGCTGCCATCGCCAACCGTCGAGGCATTCCTGAAGGTGATGAAATTCTGAAGTTCCTGCAATTCTGAAATTCTCTCGGTTCACTTCGGCCGCTCGTTCCCCCACAGCTTCGACCCGTTGCCCATCGACTTGCGCCACGCGTCGCGCCAGCGGTGGATCTCGCTCGGGCCGATGTTGGGCATCAACTGCCGCGAGGTGCGGTCGGGGAACGCCGGGTACGCCTTGTGCGGTTCGATCTGGTACCAGTACGCGACGGTCGCCAGGTCGAGCGTCAGGTTGTTGTCGTGCCCGTGCTCGATGGACACGCGCAGTGACTCCTGGAACCGGACCGGATCGGTGAGGTGAAATCGGTACACGTGCGTGCGCCCCAGCCACCCGGTTTCGCCGTTCACGCGCGCATAGCCGAAGAACGGGTGCTGGTAGAGCGTGTTGGGGGACCACGACGTGTTGAAGTAGTCCTCCGTCCCGGTTCCGTGCAGCGACCCCGGCCAGGGCTCGCCGTCCACCTGGAAGAGGTCGTCGCCCTCGCCGTACCACATGGGCGAGGGCGAGTGGACGTAGTAGTTCATGCCCACGTAGTGCCCGCGTCCCGCGATGTCGGCGACGAGGTAGTTGCCCCCGCCTGTCGGGTTCTTGCCCTCCGGACCCAGGACGCCCCATTCGTTCTCGCCGTATGACTGCGCCTCGGTGAGCTCGTGGTTGTACCAGGCGTGGAAGTACGGCGTCTCGGCGGGCAGCGAGGGCAGCCGCTCGTAGTCGACGTAGTAGTAGAAGGCGTCGATCTGTCGGCCGGTGTCGTTCTCGATCTCGATGCGCGCGCGCGATCGGAACGGCATCGGGAAGTAACTCACCATGGCGCGGCCTTCCCGCGGACCGGCCGCCAGCGGCAGGGCGGCCATCGGGTAACTCTCGTTCCACCCCTGCCCGAAGAACTCGCCGATCGGCGCCTCCACGCTCGGCGTCGTCTCGTCGTCCCAGTACATGCGCAGGATGATGTCGTGGCGCGACACCGTCGGCGGGGGCGGCGCGATCGTGACCCAGATGTGCGTGATCTGGCCCGGCCCCTCGATGTCGGCCAGCGTGCGCCGTTCGCCCTGGGCGATGCGCTCGAGACGGTCGTTGTTGCCGCCGCTCTTGTCGTAGCTGCTGACCCTGAGGGTCTTGACGCCAGGCTGCAGCGTGAGCCAGCCCTGCATCAGGGAGCCGGGCGATTGGGAGTCGAGGGCTGGCGCCGCGAGCACGACCAGCCCGATGACCGCGAAGAGGAGTTGGCGCATGCCCTGATCTACTGCCAAGAATGGGAAAGTCCAAGCCCCTTCTGCCGCGTTGTTCTGTTGCCGGCCTCTGCGCCGTTGTCACAGGAGAGTCGATCCCTGCGCCTTCATGCCCAGCACCACCCTCGCTCCAGCCCAGGCTCTTCCATCAGTTGACGATACGGCGCTCGTCGCCCGGATACGCGCGGGCGATCCGGACGCGGAAGCGGCGCTGGCCGAGCGGTTCGGCCCGCGCATGCGCGCGCTGTGCCTCGCACGCACGGGCCGCGCGGACCGCGCCACCGACCTGGCGCAGGACGCGCTGATCGCCCTGCTCATCGAGCTGCGTCGGGGTGTCCTGCGCGACGCGAAGGCGTTGCCGGCGTTTGCCGCCGGCGTCGCCCGGACCACCGTTGCCACAAGCCATCGATGACCTCCTGCGCACGGTACCCGGACGACGACCAGCCGTTGCGGTACGTCAGTGGTGACCTGCCCGAACCGGCGCAGGCGGCGTTCGAGGACCACCTGTTCGAGTGCGACGCGTGCCTGGCGCGGGTCGAACGGTACCAGGCCGGCCAGCGCCAGCCAGCAGCCGGGGAACCGCCGGGGGGCGCCGTCGCCGACATCCGCACGCACGAGAGCGGGAGGGTCGCTGCCC
>JAEYZV010000041.1 GCA_023427865.1 Acidobacteriota bacterium | reverse complement strand
CCGCACCCGCTCCGGCCACCTCCGACGCGCAGCCGCCGGCACCGCCATCCGACCCCGACGCGCAGGCCGCCGCCGACCAGCCAATCTTCCGGGCCGGTGTCGAGGTCGTGTCGCTCACCGTCACCGTCACCGAACGTGACGGGCGTTTCGTCTCGGGCCTGCCGCAGGATGCCTTCTCGGTCTTCGAGGACGGCGTCAAGCAGGAGGTGATCTTTTTCTCGGGCACGCAGTTGCCGACCGCGCTCGGGCTGCTCGTCGACACCAGCGCCAGCATGAACGACAAGCTGCCGGTGGCCCAGCAGGCGGCGATCGGGTTCATCCAGCGCATGCGGGCCGACGACGTCCTGACCATCGTCGACTTCGAGAGCCGCGCCGAGATCCTCCAGGGCTTCACCTCCGACCAGTCGGAGCTGACGGCCGCCATCAGGCGCACGACGGCCGGCGGCTCGACGTCGCTCTACAACGCGATCTACGTGGCGTTGAACGAGTTCAAGAAGATCCGCCAGGCTCATACCGAGCAGGAGGTGCGCCGACAGGCCATCGTCGTGCTCTCGGACGGTGAGGACACGTCGAGCCTGGTGCCGTTCGAGGAAGTACTCGAGCTCGCCAAGCGTTCCGAAGTGGCGATCTACGCCATCGGCCTCAAGGACGGCGGCGCCAGGAGCCGTCCGCTCGGCGGTTTCAGCGAAGCGGACTTCGTGCTGCGGCAGTTCGCGCAGGAGACCGGCGGCAAGACGTTCTTTCCGGGTTCTGCCGACGAGCTGCCAGCGATCTATGGCCAGGTCGCCGACGAACTGGCGGCGCAGTACACCATCGGTTATGCATCGCGCAACACGCGGCGTGACGGCCGCTGGCGCCGTGTGGTCGTGCGGGTCGAACGCCCGAACACGCTTGCGCGCACCAAACAGGGGTACTACGGACCGACCGAGTGAGGTCGGACGCGCGCCATGAGCCTTGCGGCCCTCTACCTGGCGGCGTTCTCCGCATACGTCTGGCACTTCGCCAGCCGCAAGCCGATGGCCGGGCGCGTGGCCACGGGCCTGCTCCTGCTGGCCGTGCTCGTGCACACGTTCACGCTGGGGATGTACACGATGGAGCTGGGCGTGCCGCCGATGGCGGGGCGCACGGGCGCGGTCTCGACCTTCGTCTGGATGCTGGCGATTGCCTACCTTTCGATCGAGGTGTCGACCGACGAGCGGGGCATGGGCGTGTTCGTCACGCCGCTGCTGGTGGCACTGCAGGGGCTGGTCGCGCACGGCGAGATGCCGCGCGACGTCCCGGCGTTCTTCGGCGTGCCCTTCGTGGCCCTGCACGTCGGTTCGCTGCTCTTCGCCTACGCGAGCTTCGCGCTGGCGTGCGTGATCGGCATCACGTACGTGCTGTTGTTTCGTGAGCTGAAGCGCAAGGCGCCTGGCGTATTCTTCCAGCGCCTGCCGTCGCTGCAGGTGCTGGACCGGATGAACATGCGCGCCGTCTGGATCGGCTGGCTGCTCCTCACGGTCGGGCTCGTGGGTGGCGCGTTGTGGCTGCGGTCGGCGAGCGTCCAGTACGTCGACGATCCCCGGCTGCCGCACATGACGCTGGCCGATCCG
This sequence comes from Acidobacteriota bacterium, assembly GCA_023427865.1. Taxonomy (GTDB): domain Bacteria; phylum Acidobacteriota; class Vicinamibacteria; order Vicinamibacterales; family Vicinamibacteraceae; genus Luteitalea. The sequence continues at coordinate 12,782 of JAEYZV010000041.1, read as the reverse complement.
AAGATACTGATGGCAGTGGTCACCTGGCTCGTCTACGGCGCGCAGCTGGCCTCGCGACGCTGGGCGGGCCTCACGGCACGGCGCGCGGCATGGTTGTCGGCGGTGGGGTTCGCCATCGTGCTGCTGAACTTCCTTCCCGTCGGCTGGTTCTTCGCGCGCAGCCACAATTTCGCGTGATGCATCTCATCCTCGTCGGCCTCAGTCACCACACCGCCCCGCTGGAGGTGCGTGAGCGCATCGGCATCAGCCGGTCGATGCTGCCTGCTGCGCTCGACCGGCTGGCCAACGACGGCTGCGTCGATGCGGTGCTGCTGTCGACGTGCAACCGCACCGAGGTCTACGCGACGGCTGCCGATCCCGTCGCCATGGGCGAACGTATCGTCGCCTGCCTTGCCGACTACCGCGGCGTGGCCCGCGACGAGATCGACGCCTCGCTCTACCTGCGCACCGACGCCGATGCGGCCAGGCACCTGTTCCGGGTCGCCGCGGGCCTCGATTCCCTCGTCGTCGGCGAGCCCGAGATCCTGGGGCAGGTGAAGGACGCCTACAAGGTGGCCTCGGACACGCACGGCACCGGCAGCGTGCTGAACCGCCTGTTCCACGGCGCCTTCGCGACGGGTAAGCGCGTGCGGACCGACACCGGTCTCGCCGAGGGGGCGGTGTCGCTCAGCTATGCCGCGCTGACGCTCGCGCGCAAGATCTTCGGCGAGCTGAAGGACCGTCACGTGCTGGTGCTCGGCGCCGGCGAGATGGCGCGTCTCTGTGCGCTGCACTTCCACGAGCACGTCGCGAGCACGACGATTGCGACCCGTCGGCGCGACCGTGGCGACGCGCTCGCTGCCGAGATCGACGGGCAGGTGACGCCATGGGACTCGCGGTTCGAGGCCCTGGCCGGCGCCGACGTGCTCGTCTCGGCGACCGGCTCCTCCGGCCTGGTGATCACCGACGCCGACATGCGGCGCGCACTCGCCACGCGGCGCGGACGTCCGATGTTCGTCGCCGATCTTGCGGTACCCCGTGACGTCGCTCCGGAGGTCGGCACGATCGAGGAGGTCTTCCTGTACAACATCGACGACCTCCGAGGCATCGTCCAGGAGAACCTGGCGCGGCGACAGGACGCGGTGAACCGCGCCGAGAAGCTCGTCAACGACGAGGTCGCCGCCTGGTTCGGATGGCTGCGTTCGAGAGCCGTCATCCCTACGGTCGTCGCGCTCCGCACCCGCTTCGAACGGGTGCGCCAGGCGGAGCTCGATCGGCTCGCGCCGCGCCTGACCGCGCTCGGACCCGACGCCCGCGCACGCGTCGACGAGATCACGAGGCTGATGGTCGAGAAGCTGCTGCTGACGCCGACCGAACAACTGAAGGCCATCGACGATCGCGAGACGATGGAGGCGTGCTCGACGGCGCTGCGCCGGCTCTTCGCGCTCGACGAACCGACGGGAGCGACCGACAGCGAGGCGCCCGACACGTCGTCGGCCGACCGGGGCACGCAGTCGTGAGCGCGTGGCGCATCGGGACGCGCGGCAGCGCACTCGCCCTCTGGCAGGCCAACACGGTCAAGGCGCGGCTCGAAGCCCTGGGCGTGCCGCCGTGCGAGGTCGTGGTGATCAAGACCGACGGCGATCGGCTGCAGGACGCGCCGCTCTCGGACGTGGGCGGCAAGCGGCTCTTCGTGAAGGAGATCGAGGACGCGCTGCTCGAAGGCGAGATCGACATCGCGGTGCACAGCGCCAAGGACATGGCGGTGGCGCTGCCCGAGGGCCTGCACATCGCCGGCGTCCTGCCGAGGGCCGATGCGCGTGACGCCGTCGTGCTTCCCGCGACGCCCGCCATCCGCGACGCGGCCGTCGCCCAGCACGTCGAGCTGCTCGGGGCGGCGCCGCGGCTCGGCACCAGCAGCGTGCGTCGCGTGGCGCAACTGCACCGGCAGTTCCCCGGGGCGCAGTTCCTGCCCGTGCGCGGCAACGTCGACACCCGGCTGCGAAAGCTCGACGACGGCGAGTACGATGCCCTCGTGCTCGCCGCGGCCGGGTTGCAGCGTCTGGAAAGGGATGGACGCATAAGCGGCCGCCTTCCCGTCGACGTGTGCATCCCCGCACCCGGCCAGGGCGTGGTGGCGATCGAGTGCCGCGAGGACTCCGACGAGATCACGCAGACCCTCGTCGCGATCAGCGACGCGGCGTCGGACGTCGCGCTGCGTGCGGAACGCGCGCTCGTGGCCGCGGTTGGCGGCGGCTGCCAGCTGCCGCTCGGCGCGCACTGCCGTGCGACCGCCGACGGCAGCCTCGAGCTCATCGCCTGCGTGACATCGATCGAGAGCGACCACGAGGTGCGCGCGATCGGGTTCGGCGAGGTGTCCGATCCGGAGGCGCTCGGTGAACAGGTCGCCGACCGGCTGATGGCCGACGGCGCCGGCGCCATCCTCGACGCCGTCCGCGAGTACGACGGCCCGCTGCCAAGGCAGGAATAGTAACCCCCGCCCCGTAGCATTAAGATGCCGACATGACTCCTGTGTCCATCGTGGGCGCCGGGCCCGGAGATCCGTCCCTCATCTCCGTGCGTGGGTGGCGATGCCTCGCGCGTGCCGACGTGGTGGTGCACGACACGCTGATCGACCCGCGGCTGCTCCGCATGGCGCGTCCCGACGCCGAGCGCATCGACGTGGGCAGTGCCGCCCCTGCCGAGACGGAGCAGGACGCCATCTGCCTGCTCGTGGCGGAAAAGGCGCGCGAGGGCCGTTACGTCGTGCGCCTCAAGTGGGGCGACCCGTTCGTATACGACAGCGGCGGCAAGGAGGCCCTGTTCCTCCACGAGCAGGGCATCCCGTTCGAGGTCGTTCCCGGCATTCCCGCGGTGGTGGGCATCCCGGCGTATGCCGGAATCCCGATTACCTATCCGGGCTCCGGGAACCTCCTCACCTTGATCAGGGGCTACGAGGACGGCGACCAGAATACGCCGACGCTCGACTGGAGCCAGTTGGCCAGGGTGGACGGCACGCTGCTCTGCTACGCGGGCCCGCGGCAGTTGGCGCGCGTCGCCTCCTCGCTGCTCTCGCACGGGCGCCCGAAGGACGATTCCGCCGCCGTGATCTTCAACGGCACCACGCCGCAGCAGCGCACGGTGGACGGCACACTCGAGAGCCTGGCGCAGCATCTCGCGGCGAGCGCGCCGCCCGGTCCGGCCGTCCTCGTCGTCGGCCCCTCGACCGGGCTGCGCGAGCACCTGCGCTGGTTCGACGAGCGTCCGCTCTTCGGCACGCGCATCGTCGTCACGCGCTCGCGCGAACAGGCGGGCGAGTTCGTCGAACGCCTGCACGAACTCGGTGCTGAAGTGATCGAGGCGCCGTCGATCCACATCGAGGCGCTCGGCGACTACGACGAAGTCGACCGAGCCATCGAGAGCATCGCCACATACGACTGGCTGGTGTTCACGAGCGCGAACGGTGTGGACCACTTCATGCGCCGTGCGCTTTCACGCGTGCGCGACATCCGCGACCTGCGCGGGCCTCGCCTGTGTGCGGTGGGTCCGGCCACGGCCGAGCGGCTCCAGCGCCTCCACCTGCGCGTCGACGTGGTGCCGGAAGAGGACCGCGCCGAAGGCGTGATCGCGGCGTTGAAGGCCACCGGCAGCCTCGAAGGCGTGCGCATGCTGCTGCCACGTGCCGACATCGCACGCGAGGTGCTGCCCGACGAGTTGCGTCGCGCTGGCGCCGAAGTGGACGACATCACCGCGTACCGCACGGTGCGTGCCCCGTGGGGCCAGGAAGGACAGCCGGACATCTACAAGAAACTGCTCGAAGGCGACGTCGACATCGTCACCTTCACGAGCGCCTCGAGCGTGAGGCACTTCGTCACGAACCTCGGCGAGGACCAGGCGGCCGACCTGCTGCAGCACGTCGCCGTGGCGTCGATCGGCCCTGTGACCGCCGAAGCCGCGCAGCAACTGGGCGTGACGACGCAGATCATGCCGCACGCCCCATACACGATCGCGTCCCTCGTGGACGCCATCGTCGCCTACGTCCGATCGCAGGATTGAGGGCGTCGACGCTGCCGCGCTGGCGTCCCGTCATCCTGCCGCCCCTGGCGCTGCAACGCCCTGGTCCTGTTACCTGAAGCCTGATTCCTGACCATCCTGTTCACCTGACACCTGGTTCTCCTGTTACCTGTCGCCATGCCCCTGGACCTCACCAACCGTCCCCGCCGCCTTCGCCGCACACCTGCGCTGAGGGCGCTGGTGCGCGAGACGCACCTGCAGCCATCGCAGTTCATCTACCCGCTGTTCGTCTGCCCCGGTGAGGGCGTCAACAAACCGATTGGCGCGATGCCCGGCGTCGCCCAGATGTCGGTGGACGAGATCGTGAAGGAGGTCGGGGCGGCGAAGGCCGACGGCGTCACCTCCGTGCTGCTCTTCGGGCTGCCGGCGCACAAGGACGAACGCGGTAGCGGCGCGAGCGACCCGCAGGGGCCGGTGCAGCAGGCGGTGCGGGCCATCCGCGCCGCACAGCCGGACACGGTGATCGTCACCGACGTGTGCCTGTGCGAGTACACGTCGCACGGGCACTGCGGCGTCGTGACCGACGGCATCGTGGAGAACGACCCGACGGTGGAGCTGCTGGTCGCAGAAGCGCTGTCGCACGCGGACGCCGGCGCCGACATCGTCGCGCCGTCGGACATGATGGACGGGCGCATCGGCGCCATCCGCGAGGCGCTCGACGCAGCGGGCTACGCGCAGACGGCGATCATGAGCTACGCCGCGAAGTATGCGTCGGCGTTCTATGGACCTTTCCGCGAGGCGGCAGACTCCACGCCGTCGTTCGGCGACCGGCGGAGTCACCAGATGGATCCTGCCAACGCGCGTGAGGCGCTCCGACAGGTCGCGCTCGACATCGACCAGGGCGCCGACATCGTGATGGTGAAGCCGGCGCTTCCCTATCTCGACATCCTGTGGCGCGTGAAGGACACATTCGGCCTGCCCACGGCGGCCTACCACGTGAGCGGCGAGTTCTCGATGGTGAAGGCGGCTGGTGCCAACGGCTGGATCGACGAGGCGCGAGTGATGATGGAATCACTCGTGTCCATTCGCCGCGCCGGCGCCGACGCCATCATCACGTACTACGCACGCGAGGCGGCGAGACTGCTGTAGTCCGGAGACGCGCCGAACAGCGGTTCACAGCTGCGGCGCCGGGCAAGGCCCGGCGCCGATGTCCTTCACTCAGAACCTGAACCCGAGCAGGACACGGAACTCGCGGCCGAGCGGATTGTCGGTCAACTGCGCGGGCTCGCCGAAGCGCGGGCCCGTGATGTAGTTCAGCGGCAGCCCCAGCGCGTCACGAGGGCCGCTCTCGTCCGGCGTGACCGCCGTGTTGAATCCCTTGAGGGACTCGTCGTTCAGCACGTTGAGGACGTCGAGCTTCACGTACGGGCGGAACTGCTTCAGGACCGGTACGGCGTAGTTGATGCCGAGGTCGAGCGTCTTCCAGGCGTTGAACGAGCCGGCGCCGCGATCGCCGAAGAACAACGTCTGCGTCGAGCCCGGGCCGATGCCTTCGTACCCGGCGCCCGCAGCGAGCTGTGCGGCCGACAGTGGCACGCTCGTCGCCGCGTAACTGAACGACAGCGCCGAGTTGTAGCTGTACAGGGCCGACAGGTCCACCGCTCCGAACCGGCCGGCGTCGAGCGTGTAGATACCCCACAGCCGCAGCTTGTGCCGCTGGTGATCGTCGAACCTGCCGGTCGGGTTGTTGCGCGGCGACAGCGTCTCGGGGTAGTCGCCGAACGACGAGGGCAGTCCGGGCTGGTTGCGGGCCTCACCCTCGAAGTTGCCTCGGTTGTGGACCTGCAGGGTGTAGTTGGCGTTCAGCTGCAGGTGTGCCGCCGGCCTGTACTGCCCCTGCATCACGAGCGCGCGATACTCCCGCTCCAGTTCGTCGGTGTTGTCGTAGACGATGTTGTCGAGCAGTCCGTAGTCCACGCCATCGCGAACGACCTGGGTCTTGCCGCCGGCAAGCGTCGTGAAATCCTCGACGAAGCGGCTCATGGAGCGGTCCACGAAGGTCAGCTTCGCGTTGCCGCGGGAGCCGAACTGCCGGCCGATCGATGCGGTGAACTCCCTCGTGAGCGGGGACGAGAGCCCGTCGGCGACGAACACGTTCGCCGTGGCGAAGCTGCCGTCGAGCACCTCCGAGTAGTTGGCGGGGTCGAGGCCGGGCGCGAAGTCGAACCCCTCCCCTGCGGGACCGCGGTAGATGTAGCGCACGAGGCTCGGGTTCGACGTGTCGGCGTTGGCGCCGAAGTTGGCGTCGCTGTACTTGCCGGCGTAACCCGAGTAGGTGGACTGGGCGATCCAGCGGCCGTCGCCGAGGATGTCGACGGTCGCGGCGAGCCGCGGCACGAGGCTCGACGTGTTCACGACCTGGATGTCACCCGTCGCCTCGCCGTGGTTGTTCTCGTAGCGCAGGCCGGCGTCGAAGGTCCAGCGCTTCCCTACGGTGAACCTGTCGTGCACATAGAAGGAGTCGGTCGTGATGTCGGTGGTGGAGCCGCGGCGGGCGAGCCAGTTGTAGAGGCGCGAGACGCCGGGCACGAAGCGCGGCACCATGCGGCCGTTCTCGAGGACGAGGGGGCGGTTGTCCGGTCCCAGGCGGTAGTCGCTGTAGAACACGTAACCGGTGGAGGTCTGCGAGTTGCCGCCGGTGCTCGTCGCGGTGAAGCGCTCGAAGCCGCCCTTGATGTCGTGGCTGCCGAACTTCGGCGTGCTGAGGAAGTACGAGAGGCTGCCGGTGACCTGGAAGTTGTCTCGCCCGGTCGGATCGAGGGCATCGAAGAACGGCGCGTTGTAGTTCAGGTTGTTGGGCACGCCTGCTGCCACACCGCGGGTTCGGAAGGGCGAGTCGATGATTGCCGCGCTCTCGCCGCCCGAGCCCTCGATGCTCTGGTTCTTGCGCGAGACCTGGGCGGTCGCGAACAGCCGCTGCGACAGCACGCCCTGCCAGTTGATCACGAGCAGATCGTTCGGCAGCGTGCGCACCGGATCGAGCGACCGCTGATCCACCGACGCCACGCCGGGGCGGTCGCGTTGCTCGGTGGCGTTGTTCATGTAGCTGCCGGATACCGTGTGCCCCGGCCACACGGTGCCCGTCAGCTTGATCTGGCCGCGCTTGTTCGTGACGCCCAGGTTGTAGGGCGTTCCGGTCTCACGCAGCGTCTGCGGCTCGAGAGTGTCCTCGTACCGGGCCGACGAGAAGAACCAGATGCGCGAACGCAGCACCGGCCCGCCGAACGTACCCTCGTACACCTTGCCCAGGCGATCGGGGTGGGTGATGCCGCTGCTCTCCTCGAACGGATTCTCGTCCTGCCACGCCGGATTGCTGAGCGTGGTCCTGAAGCTGCCGCTGAACGCGTCGCCGCCGCGCTTTGTCACCACGTTGATCACGCCACCGGAGAAGCGGCCGTACTCGGCGGAAATACCCGACGTGAGGACCTGGGTCTCCTGGATCGCATCCTCCACGAACAGGTTGTTGGAGGTGCCGAAGGTATTGTCGTTGACGTCCACGCCATCGATGAGGAACACGTTGTCGTACGCAAACGCTCCCGAGATCGACAGCTGCCCGACGTTGGGCGTGTTGTCGTTCACGGCTGGCGACAGCAGCGCGATGTCCACCGGACGTCGCGTCGCAAGGGGCAGCATGTTCACGGTGCGTGCGTCCACGTTGGCGCCGACCGTGGGGTTGGTGACGACCGGGGCCTCGGCGGCCACCGTGACGGCCTCGGCGACACCGGCGATCTGGAGGGTGGCGTCGACGGTCACGGTCTGTCCGAGGGGCACCTGCACCTCGGTCCGGTAGGTCGACAACCCCGCGAGCTCCACGCTGACGGCATAGGCGCCTGGCGGCAACCCGCGCAGCACGTACACGCCGTTGAGATCGGTGACCGCCGTCTGCGCACCCTGCAGAACCGGCGACGTGACGGTCACGGTGGCGCCGGGCACCGAGGCGCCGTCCGACGAGGTGACGGTACCGGTGATGACGGCCGTCTGGCGTCCCTGCGCGATCGCGCCCGTGGCCGCAAGCAGCACGGCCACGCACGCGGCTGCGAGCGACAGGATGAATTTGTGCATCTCGGACTCCCCTCCGTTGTTGGCTGCGCGAGTCTCGCGCGCAGGACGGGCCCGTACTGGTGCACTGGACGTTCCACCCGCAACCCTGGCGGCAACCTTTGTGCTGGATAGCCTCGAATGCGTGACGAGTCCCTGGTGCTCACCCCCGGACTCCGCAACCCGTCCCACACGTGTGCGTTCCCGGACACGGCACCCGCAGCGCCGATCCAAGGCGAGTGGGCCGTCGATCCATGAAGCCGTCCCAGCGTGGTACAAGGAGCAGTTCCTTCTTCCTTCTTCCATGACGCGCACTTCTCGCAACGACAAGCTCTTCGACCGTGCACGGCAGGTGATGCCCGGGGGGGTGAACAGCCCGGTTCGGGCGTTCAAGGCGGTCGGCGGCACGCCCCGTTTCATCAAGAGCGCCAAAGGTGCGCGCATCAAGGACGAGGATGGTCGGACCTACATCGACTACGTCATGTCGTGGGGACCGCTGATCCATGGCCACGCGCCCAAGGGCCTGCTGCAGGAACTGGCGCGGGTTGCCGCACGCGGCACGAGCTTCGGGGCGCCGACACGCCTGGAGATCGAGCTGGCCGAGGCGGTGCGCTCGCTGGTCCCGTCGATGGAGCTCGTGCGCTTCACCAGTTCGGGGACCGAGGCCACGATGAGCGCGCTGCGCGTGGCACGCGCCGCGACCGGGCGCGACGCCATCGTGAAGTTCGCCGGCTGTTACCACGGCCATGCGGACGGGTTCCTCGTGGAGGCCGGCAGTGGCGCCATCACGCTCGGCGTGCCGACGTCGCCCGGCGTGCCGGGAGCCGCGGCAGCGCTGACGCTCACCGCGCGCTACAACGACCTCGCGTCCGTCGAGCGCGTCGTCGCGCAGGCGACTGGTGGCGTGGCGGCCGTGCTCGTCGAGCCGATTGCCGGCAACATGGGGGTGGTCCCCCCGGTGCCCGGGTTCCTCGAGGGGCTGCGCGCTCTCTGCGATCGCACCGGCGCGCTCCTGGTGTTCGACGAGGTGATCAGCGGATTTCGCGCCTCGCGCGGCGGCGCCCAGTACGTACTCGGCGTACGGCCGGACCTCACCTGCCTCGGCAAGATCATCGGCGGAGGATTGCCCGTGGGTGCGTACGGCGGGCGCGAGGACCTGATGCGGCAGGTGTCGCCGGACGGACCGGTGTACCAGGCGGGGACGCTGTCGGGAAATCCGCTGGCGATGACCGCCGGGCTGTGGGCGCTGTCGCAACTGAGCGACAAGTTGTACCGGAAGCTCGAGAAGCTCGGCGCACTGCTGGCCGAGGGCCTGTCGGACGCCGCGCACCGCGCCGGCGCGGACATCAGCATCAATCGCGTCGGATCGCTGCTGACCGTCTTCTTCATCGATCGGCCGGTGATGAACTACGACGATGCACGGCTTGCAGATACGGCGGCATACGGCCGCTTCTTCCAGTCGATGCTTTCGCAGGACATCTACCTGCCGCCGTCGCAGTTCGAGGCCTGGTTCCTCTCGGGCGCGCACCGTACGGGCGACGTCGACGCCACGATCAGTGCGGCCCGCAAGGCATTCAGGGCGGCACGCCCGGCCTGATGCCGCGCTCACGCGCCGCCGGGGCGTGCACGCTACTGCTTGGCAGCCTTCGCCTTCGCCCAGCGGCGCTTCTGCGCCTCGGCAATCCGCCGACGGGCGTCGGCACTGAGCTTGCGGCGCTTGCGTGTGCCCTTGGCGCTCGGCGCGGTGGCGGCTTCAGGCGCAGCAGCGGACGCACTGGCCGCCGGGCCGGTGCTGCGCGTCGATGCGCGAAGCTGGCGCGCCTGTGCCTCGAGCTCCTGCAACCGCTGGCGTGTGCTCGCGATCTCCTGCTCGAGGCCCTGCAGGGCCCACGTCAGCAGTTCGCGGTTGTCGCCGCGCAGACTGGTTCTCGTCGACTTACGTGATTTGGCCATTCGTGTCAGCTCCGGGAGGGACGATGCGTTACCGCGTGCTTAGCATACTCCGGATCGCGACGATCGCACTCGTGATCTCGTGTCACGGTGACCGGAGCGGCCACGCCCAGGACGCAGCGATCGAAACACGCCTGCACGCCGCCTATGTCGCCGCGTACGAGCTCGACCACGATCGGGCCGTGCGCGAACTTCAGACGATCGTCGAGTTAGAACCGGAGTTACCGACCACCTATCGTGCACTCGCGTCCATCACGTGGCTCCGCCTGCTCTTCGGCCGCGGTACCGTGCTCGTGGACGAATATCTCGGCAAGGTGTCCCGGAAGGACGTGCAGCTCGGTCCGCCGCCGCCCGAGGTCGCCAACACGTTCCGTGGCTATCTATCGATGGCGATCGAACGCGCCGAGGCACGCGTGTCACGCCAGCCGGAGAACCCGCGCGCCCTGTACGAACTGGCGTCGGCGCTGGGATTGCAGGCGACCTACGCCGCGTCCATCGAGGGACGCATGGGGCGGGCGTTCGGCGCCGCGCGGCGGGCCTACCGTACGGCGGAGAAGGCCGCCGAGCTCGATCCGCAGGCGCCGGAACCTCGCCTGATCCTCGGCACCTACCGGTATGTGATCGCAGGCCTGAACCTGCCGGCGCGACTCGTGGCCTACATCGCGGGCATGGACGGCGACCGGCAACGCGGGCTGCAGCTGGTGGAGCAGGCCGCCATGACCGACTCGAGCCGCGTGCAGACCGAGGCGCGTTTCGCCCTGGTGCTGCTCTACAACCGCGAGAAGCGTTGGGACGACGCGCTCGGCGTGCTCGCCAGGCTCCGCGAAGCCTTCCCTCGCAACCGCCTGCTCTGGCTCGAGACGGGGGCGACCGCGCTGCGCGCCGGCCGGCCGGCAGACGCCGAGCGCTGGCTGACGGAAGGCATCGCGTGGACCGCCCGCGACGAAAGGCAGCGCATGTTCGGCGAGGAGGCGCTGTGGCGCCTGAAGCGTGCGCAGGCGCGCCGGCAGACCGAGCGGCAGGTCGACGCACGCGTCGACCTGCTCGAGGGCCTCGCCGCACCACAGGCGCGTGACTGGGTGCGCGGCCGCAGCCACCTCGAGCTCGCGGAGGTCTCGCTGGCGCTCGGCGACGTCACCCAGGCGCGCTGGCAGGCCGACAAGGCCGTGCCGCTGCTCGAGCGGGGCAACGATCCGGAAGGAGCCCGCGCGGCGCAGCAGTTGCTCGAACGACTGTCTCGCGGATAACGTCTCCCTGCTCAGATGGCCTCACGTCGCTGGCTCCCGATCCTGCTCGGCACCGTGCTCGTGCTGTGCGTGGGCCTGGCCGCGCTCGTGGGGAGCTGCGCCTGGTTCGTGCGCAAGCAGGTCCATGTGAGCGAGCAGTCCTCGCGCGCCGATTACGAACGCGAGGCGGAGAAGGTCCTGCAGCGGTTCGAGGGCGTCCCGCCGCTCGTGGAGGACGGCGAGTCCGGGCCGATGATCTCGCGAAAGGCCCTGACCGCCCGCCAGGCACGCAACGCGGGCCCGGTGACGAACCTCCATGTGCTCGTGTTCTCCGACAAGGAAGGCAAGCTCGTGCGACTGACGCTGCCCTTCTGGATGCTTCGCATGGCACCGGACGGCCGCATGGACATCAACGTGGACAACGTCGAGCTCGACAAGGTGCGGCTGTCGATCGCGGACGTCGAGAGCGCCGGCCCCGGCCCCTTGTTCGTCCGCAAGCGCGGCGACTCGCGCGTCCTCGTCTGGACGGAATGAACGAAGGCGAGCCGGCAGCACGCTCGCCCAAACCGCCAGCCGGCCGTCCTACGTGGCGGACACCAGGGCTGGCACGTTGATTGATCTCGTTCATGGCGTCTGCGGAAAGAGGACACCATGAAACCGACAGTTCCCCTCCTCGCACTCGCCTCGCTCCTGACGGTCGGCACCCCGGCTCCGGTTGCCGCCGCCGAACCCGGGATCGTCACCGCCCAGTGGGGCACCGGCCGCGCGGTCCCGCGGGGCGACTTCCAGCGCGCGTACAACCAGGGCTACAGCCAGGGGCAGCGCGAAGGCGAGCGCGACGCGCGCAGCCGTCGTCGACGCGACTACCGCCAGCATGAGCAGTTCCGTCGAGGAGCCGCGGGCTGGGGCAACAGCGGCGCCATGGACGACGCCTACCGGCGCGGCTTCGCGGAAGGCTACAACGCCGGATACGACCGCCATTACTCGCGCGGCGGCTATCGCGACTACGGCTACGGATATCCCGGTGGTGGCGTGTACGGCTATCCACAGGCGCCGCGCGGCGGCTACGGATATCCGGGCGGCGGGTACTACGGCGGCCAGGCAGCACAGCGTGGTTTCGAGGACGGCTATCGCGATGGCCGTAACGACGCGCGCGACGGCGATCGCTACGAACCCACTCGCAAGAAGAAGTACCGCTCGGGCGACGACGGCTACAACAACCGGTACGGTTCGCGCGATCGATACAAGGCCGAGTACCGCGATGCGTTTCGTCAGGGGTACGACCGTGGGTATCGCGAGGGCCGGTATAGGTAAGGGGCAGGTAACAGGGAGGGCAGGTTTCAGGTAACAGGTCGAGGCACGGACCGGGCAACCGATTCGGGACACAGCAAGATGTCCAGGGGCCAGGTGACGGAGCGGGCACCTGGAACTGGTCAGGTCTCGGGGGGCGGGCGGACTTCCCGTCGCGCCCCGTGGCGTTCCGGGCGTCAGCGCAGGCGCAGGAAGCGGCGCATG
>JAEYZV010000038.1 GCA_023427865.1 Acidobacteriota bacterium | reverse complement strand
GCGGCGTACGAGAACGGGCAGGTCACTTCCTGCCGGCCGCGGATCGCGTCGATCCAGTTCATCTCGTGTGACGTCGTGATGCGCTTGTACGTCTGCGGCGGCTTGGGCGTGCTGTCGGCGAACTTCTGCGGCAGCAGGCGCGGGTTCTGCGCGTACGTGCCGTGCATCAGCTTGCCCTTGCTGCCGATGTAGAGCACGCCGCCGCCCTTGTCGAACTCCTCCTCACCGAGATCCTCCGGCTTGGGCGGGAGCAGGCCACCGTCGTACCACGTGATTTTGACCGGCGGCTGGGAGCCGCGCGCCGGGAACTCGTAGTACGTCGTGGTCGCCATCGGGTACGTGGCCTTGTTGTACGGGGTCGACTGCGTCTCGACCGTCGTCGGATATCCGAGGTCGAGCGCCCAGAACGGGTGGTCGATCAGGTGGGCCCCCATGTCGCCGATCGCGCCGACGCCCCAGTCGGTCCAGCCGCGCCAGTTGAACGGGTGGTACACCGGGTGGTACTCGACCTGCGGCGCCGGCCCCAGGAACAGGTCCCACGCCAGCTTGTCGGGCATCGGCTTGCGCGCCTCGTGCATCGCGCCCGCGAGCTTGTCCATGACGAACCGGAGGTTCCAGGGTTGCGAACTCTCCGGGTTCGCCTTCATCGTCGAGGGCTCGGGCCGCGGAATGCCCTGCGGCCAGTACGCGAGCGGACGGTTGGTCCAGATGTGCACCTCGCGCACCTCGCCGAGCGCGCCCGACTGGATGTACTCGTTCACGAGCCGGGCATCGTCGGACGAGTGCCCCTGGTTGCCCATCTGGGTCTGGACCTTCGTCTCGGCAGCCTTCTTCGCGAGGTGACGGCACTCCTCGACGGACCAGGCGAGCGGCTTCTGCACGTACACGTGCTTGCCGAGGCTCATCGCCGCGGTCGCGATCACGGCGTGCGTGTGATCGGGTGTGGCGATCATCACCGCGTCGATGTCCTTCTGCTTCTCGAGCATCTCGCGGTAGTCCACGTAGCGGGTGGCCTTGGCCGCCTTCTGCGAAAGCCCGCGCAGTCCGTCGATCTGTGCCTGTGCGCGCGCGCGCTGCTCCGCTGTGGGCGCCGGGCTCGCTTCGGCGAGCCGGTTCTCGATGCCCGCAATCTGCTGCGGGATGCCGTCGTAGGCGCGGCCGGCGAAGTTCCAGTCCACGTCGCACAACGCGACGATGTTCTGGCTGGCCAGGTTGCTCATGTTCGACCGGCCCATGCCCCCGACGCCGACGCCGGCGACGTTGACGAGATCGCTTGGCGGCGTCTGCCCCTTCCCGAGCACGTGACGGGGAACGATCGTGAGACCGGCGGCGGCCAGCGTGGCGCTGCGCACGAACTCCCGGCGTGGCAGGCCCTGCGTGTCGGAATGGCGAGTGTCGCTCATGTGGAAGACTCCTGGAGACGGAAAGGCGCGCTGCGCGCCTGATGAACGGATGCGCACAGCTTAATCCGAGTCTGGAGCAGGTAACAGGGAAACAGGCGTCAGGTAGCAGGGCGCCAGGCGTCAGGCAAACAGGGCCGCAGGAGGCAGGTAGCAGGGCGGCAGGCGGCAGGCGTTCAGGGACGCCAGGGTCAGCTGACAGTGAACAGGCGCCAGGGGACCGGATGGGCGGTTCTGCTGCGGCGGCGACCGCCGCGCACGTGCTAAGCGAACGCGTCGCCGAGGTCGAGGCGCGGTGGAACGACGATGACGCGGGTGTCGCCGGCGGTGCGGAACGTCGGCTGGCGCAGGTGGCCGTCGTCGCCGAACCGCAGCGGCCGACCCTTGTACCCGTCGAACTCGAGTGCCAGCAGGTCCCGCTCGCCCGCCCGGGCGCGCAGGGCGGCTTCGTAGGCCACCTTGACCGCCATCCAGCCCCGCCACGCCGATTCGTCCATCGGCTTGCCGGCGTGTCGGCGGAAGCGGGCATTGAGTTGCGCCGCACCTCCGTGGGTGAGCCGCGGGTGCCAGTCGCGCTCGGCCGCAATGCCATGGCCCGAGGCGGGACCGGATGCGACCGACCATGCGTCGGCTCGCCACTCGCGGAGCGGACAGGTGTGGATGCGTGTGAGCCCCGAACCGAGGGCCAGCGCGATCGCACGGTCGTCGTGCGCGCTCACCACGACCTCCACGTCCGGGTCGCCCTCGTGCTCGTCTGTGTCGAAGCGCTGGAAGATCACGGGCGTGCGTGTGAGCCGCGTGGCCTCCGCCACCTCCAACATGCCGAACGCGACGCCCTGTCGCAGCGCCTCGTCGTCGTCACCGGCGATGTCGCGGATGGCGATGCGCACTGGCACGGGCGAGGCGCGGGCGGGAGCCCATCCCGACAGCAGGAAGCCCGGAACGGCCATCCCGACCGACCGCAGGTACGTTCGTCGTCGCGGGTCGCGGAGTCGCATAGAAGCCAAGCCGGGCATTTCGCTTGCAGCTTCCCTGCCATGGCGCAGCTGCCGTCGTCCACGCAACTGACCGAGGCGTCCGACGCGGTCGTCCACCATGCCGCGGGTCCGGCACTGGCGGCAGCCGCGGGCTGGGGCGCCTGGGACGTGGCCGTGGGAGCCGGTCTCCTGCTGACCGGAGCGGCGTACGTCCTCGGGCTCGCGCGACTCTGGCGACGTGCCGGCGCGGGGTGCGGCGTGCGATGGTTCGAGGCACTCGCCTTTGCCGCCGCGTGGCTCACGATCGCCGTGGCACTGCTGTCGCCGCTCGATACGTGGAGCGACCGGCTGTTCTCGGCGCACATGACCCAGCACGAGCTGTTGATGCTCGTGGCCGCACCGCTGCTGGTCCTCGGCCGCCCGCTTGTCGCCGTGCCGTGGGCATTGCCAGCTCACCTGCGGCTGAGCTTGCGCCGCTGGCAACCGGACGGGTTTCGACGCGCATGGCGGCACCTCACCGCACCGGTGGTCGTGCTGCTACTGCACGGCGTCGTCGTGTGGATCTGGCACATTCCCGCGTTGTTCGAGGCCGCCCTGCGCAGCGACGCCGTTCACGCGGTGCAGCATCTCGGGTTCTTCTGGACGGCGGCCCTGTTCTGGTGGGCACTGGCCCACGGCCGCTACGGGCGGCTCGGCTACGGGATCGCGGTCTTGTTCGTCTTCCTGACGGCGTTGCACCAGAGCGTGCTCGGTGCCCTGCTCACGTTCGCCCCATCCGCCTGGTATCCGACGTATGAGGTGCGCGCCAGCGGGCACGCGGTCGATCCCGTCGCGGATCAGCAGCTGGCGGGCCTGCTCATGTGGATTCCCTCAGGCGCGATCTTCCTCGTCATCGGGCTCGCGCTCTTTGCCGCGTGGCTCGGCGAGGCCGAACGCCGAGCGGCGCTGCCTGGCCGGCTCGCCGATCCGTCCTGAACACAGGCACTTCCGGCGACGGGACCAGATCGCCGCGCTGAGTGCAAGTCGCCCTATGGGCTGACTTCCTCCTGGAGGCGCCCGCTACCGCTGTGTTCAACACTCGTACTCCGCGTTCGTGATCCATACGGCCGAGCAACATCTGCTCGGTTGCGGGTGTGACTCGCTGGCGCCGATCCCCGCCTGACGCGGCGTCCGCTTCCCGCTCGGCGGCGCTCGAGCGTGCGGGTTCCCACGCTCTGGATCCGTCCTTGCCTTCCCGGAGTTCGTCCGGTTTCTCACCCCGGGTGACCTGTTCGGCGTGATTCGCGCCGCTTCAGAGAGGTGTGAGGCCGCGACCCTGCCGCGGCACGGGAGTCCATTGGCGCCATGACCGACCGTCAGAGGTACTCGGCGGGTGGAGCGACAGTCGATGTCCACGCCTTACCGTAGGGTCGGCGTGGCGCGCCGACTCCTGCTGCTCGCGAGTGTCATGCTCGCCGCCGCGTCGTGCCGGTGCCCGTGGTCGCCTGGACCCGATCCGGCGCCCGCCCCTGAGGTGCCCCCGCGGGCGCGCGTCTTGCGCGTGTGCGCCGACCCGAACAACCTGCCGTTCTCGAACGAGAAGCAGGAGGGCTTCGAGAACCGGATCGCGGAGATCGTGGCGCGCGACATCGGCGCGCAGGTGCAGTACACGTGGTGGCCGCAGCGGCGCGGCTTCGTGCGCAACACCCTGCGGGCCGAGGCCTGCGACGTCGTGATCGGCGTGCCGGCCGACTACGAACTCGTGCTCCCGACGCGCCCGTACTACCGGTCGACCTACGTGTTCGTCACACGGCAGGACCGCCGGCTGCGGATTGCCTCGCTCGACGACGCCGAGCTACGCCACGTGCGCATCGGCGTGCACGTGATTGGCGACGACTACTCCAATCCACCGCCGGCGCACGCGCTTGCCGCCCGCGGCGTCATCAGCAACGTGGTCGGATACAGCATCTACGGCGACTACACCCAGCCGGACCCGCCGGCGCGGCTGCTCGATGCGCTCGTGCACGACGAGATCGACGTGGCCATCGTCTGGGGCCCGCTGGCGGGCGCCTACGCCAGGCGCGCCGCCGTGCCGTTGCGGGTCGTGCCCGTCCCTGCGCCGGCCGATCTCCCGTTCCTGCCGTTCACGTTCGACATCGCCATGGGGGTGCGGCGCGGCGACGCCGCATTGCGCGACGAGCTGAACGCCATCCTCGTCCGCCGGCGCGCCGAGATCGGCCGCGTGCTCGACGAGTTCGGCGTCCCGCGTGTGGATGCACCTACGGCGTCATCACCACCTTGAGGCACTCGTCCTCCTTCAGCGAGAACGTCTCGTAGCCTTCGGCTGCCGCGTCGAGCTTCAATCGGTGCGTGATGATGAACGTCGGATCGATCTCGCCGTTGCGGATGCGCTCGAGCAGCGGACGCATGTAGCGGTGCACGTGCGTCTGCCCCGACTTGATCGTCAGCGATCGATTGACGATGGCGCCCATCGGGAACTTGTCGATGAACCCGCCGTACACGCCCGCCACGGAGATGGTGCCGCCGCTGCGGCAGTTCATGATGGCTTCGCGCAGCGCGATCGGCCGATCTGTCTCCAGCATCATGATGGTCTTGGCCTTGTCGTACGCGCCCTTCAGGCCCGGGGCGTGCCCTTCGAGGCCCACCGCGTCGATGCAGTGATCGGGTCCGCGGCCTGCCGTCATCTCGCGCAGCGCCTCGTGCACCGAGACCTCCTCGTAGTTGATCGTCGTGGCGCCCGCCTTCTCGGCGGCAATGCGTAACCGATACGGCACGCGATCGATCGCGATCACCTGCGAGGCGCCGAGCATGTAGGCACTCTTGATCGCGAACTGCCCCACGGGACCACAGCCCCAGACGGCAACGACGTCGCCGGGCTTGATGCCGCAGGCCTCGGCGGCCATGAAGCCGGTGGGGAAGATGTCGGACAGGAACAGGACCTGTTCGTCGGTGAGCTCGTCGGGCACCTTCAGCGCGCCGACGTCGGCAAACGGCACGCGCGCGTACTCGGCCTGGCCTCCCGGGTAACCGCCGAGCATGTGCGAGTAGCCGAAGATGCCGCAGGGCGAGTAGCCCCACAGTTTCTCCGCCATCCAGGCGTTCGGGTTCGAGTTCTCGCACAGCGAGAAGAGCTCGCGCGTGCAGGGCTCGCAGTGCCCGCAGGCGATGGGGAACGGCACCACGACGCGGTCGCCCTTCCGGAGGTTGGACACACCGGTCCCGGTCTCGATCACCTCGCCCATGAATTCATGGCCGAGGATGTCACCCCGCTTCATCGACGGGATGAAGCCGTTGTAGAGGTGCAGGTCCGACCCGCAGATCGCCGTGCTCGTGATCCGGATGATCGCGTCGCGCGGGTTGAGGATCTTCGGATCCGGCACCTCCTCCACGTGAATGGCCTTGCGGCCGTGCCAGCATGCGGCCTTCATGCGTGACCTCCTTCGAGGCGCGCGTCGCTGCCGACCAGGTCGGGCGACACACCGGCGAGCTTCGCGATCCGATCCGGATCCTCCACGGGTCGCGCAGGCCGCCGCAGGCCCATGCCTTCCGACAGCGGCACCTCACCGGTCTCGAGCAGCTGCTTGAACCGCCGCAGGTCCTCGTGGATCTGCTGGCTCGGCTCCTCGCCGAAGAGCCAGGCGATGCCACGGCCGAGTACGCCGGCCGGCGGGCTGTACTGCAGATGTACGCGGACTTCGGTGCCGCGATCGCCGGGAGCACGCTGGAAGCGCACCGAGCCGCGGTTGTCGACGTCGGCGTTCTCGAGCGACCTCCACGCCAGCCATTCGTTGTCGCGGTCGGCGATCGTCTCGGCGTCCCACGACACCGTGGTGCCGGCAGGGCCACGCGCCGTCCAGCGCGTCCGCTTCTCGCCAAGTGTCTCGACCGACTTCAGGTGACGCATGAACCGCGGAAGGTTGGCGTAGTTCTTCCAGAACCCGTAGACCTCCTCGATGGGGCGGTTCACGGTGATCGAGCGCTCGACGCTGACCTCGTGGCTGGGCAGTTCGCCAGCGGCCACGCGCATCCGCTCGCGGTCCTCCTGCAGGCCGCGCGCGCAGATGAGATCGAGCGCGGC
>JAEYZV010000033.1 GCA_023427865.1 Acidobacteriota bacterium | reverse complement strand
CCACGCACGATCACGGCAGGCGCACTCGTGGACCGTATGGTCCGGCGCTTCAAGGGCGTGTTCGACGAAGACATGCAGGCGCGTGCGAGGGCCACCGGCTTGACGGTGCGCCAGATCATGTCGCTGGCGGCGCTCGTGGAGAAGGAGACGGCGCGGGGCGAGGAACGGCCGATCGTCGCCGCGGTCTACCACAACCGGCTGCGCATCGGCATGCCGATGCAGGCTGACCCGACGGTCATCTTTGCCCTCAAGCGGGCCGGCAACTGGGACGGCAATCTCACGAGGGCCGATCTGCAGTTCGACTCGCCGTACAACACCTACCGGTATCCGGGTCTGCCCCCCGGACCGATCGCCTCGCCGGGGAAGGCCGCCATCGAGGCGGCGATCTCGCCTGCCGATGTGGACTATCTGTACTTCGTCAGCCGGAACGACGGGTCACACGTGTTTGCGAGGACGCTGCCCGAGCACAACCGCAACGTGCAGCAGTGGCAGGTGGAGTACTTCAGGAATCGCAGGTGAGGGTCGGGAATTGCAGAATTTCAGAATTGCAGAATTGCATTACCAGCGGCCAAACTTCGCGGCATTGCTGGAGGCTCTGCAATTCTGCAATTCTGCAATTCTGAAATTCTGAAATTTCTTCTACCGCTCCGCCCAGCGCAGCTTCTTGCGCAGCACCTCGAAGTAGCCGCGCGAGACCGGCTTGAGCAGCCGGAGCACGTAGCGGGCGCGGTGCACCGAGACACGATCGCCGGGGCCGAGGATGTCGCCGGTCTGGCCGTCGAACGTGATGTACGTCTCGTCGCGTACCTCGTGGCCGTCCTCTGAGACGGCGCGGATCTCGAGCGACGCCGACGCGGGCAGCACCACCGGGCGATTGGTCAGCGTGTGCGGGGCGATGGGCGTGAGCACGACGGCGTCCACCCCCGGGTGGACGATGGGACCGCCGGCCGAGAGGTTGTAGGCCGTCGACCCGGTGGGCGATGCGACGATGAGGCCGTCCGCCTTGAAGTAGGCGATCAGCAGGCCGTCGGCATAGGCGGCCAGGTCGATCATCCGCGACAGCGCGCCCTTGGTGATCACCACGTCGTTGAGCGCCAGGTGGTGCGTCGTCCCACCCCCGGCGCGAGACACCGTCGCCTCGAGCATCAGGCGGCGCTCTTCCTGCGTCTCGCCGCTGATGGCGCGTTCGAGCGCCTCGAAGGTCTCGGTGACGCGGACTTCGGTGAGGAACCCGAGGCTGCCGAAATTCACCGCGAGGACCGGCACGTCGTACCCGCCGGCGGCCAGGCGCCCTGCCGTGCCGAGCAGCGTGCCGTCACCGCCGAGCACGAGCAGCAGCTGCTCGCGGGCGCCAAGCGTCTGCGCATCGCAGGTCGTCCCCGACAGGGGTGACGTGGACAGGGCTGCCGTCGCGGTCTCGTAGCAAGGCTCGATTCCGCGCGCGGTCAGCCACGTGCCGACGGCGCCCAGCAGATCCGCCGCCTCGGTGAGCCCGGGCTTGGCGACGATGCCGACGCGCTGGACGGGGACGCTCATGCGCGACTCCTGAAGTGGGCGAGCCACTCGAGATTGCCTTCCATGCCTTCGATGGGAGAAGCCGTGTGGTCGCGCGCCTCGAGCCCGACAGCCTCGGCAGCGCCGATCACCTCCGCGAGCACGCGGGCCCGCACGCGCTCGTCCCGGACGACGCCGTGCTTGCCGACTTCGTCGCGTCCCGCCTCGAACTGCGGCTTCACGAGCGCAACCCCGTCGCCGCCGGACCGCAGCAGCGGCGGCACGACAGGGAGAATGTACCGCAGCGAGATGAACGATACGTCGATGGTGACGATGTCGAAGGTACGGTGCGCCTCCGGGAGATCGGCGGCGGTCAGGCGCCTCGCGTTGACGCGTTCGAGGCAGCTGACGCGTGCGTCGGAGCGCAGTCGCCAGGCCATCTGGTTGTGGCCGACGTCCACCGCCACGACGTGCGACGCGCCGCGTCGGAGGAGCACGTCCGTGAAGCCGCCGGTCGACGCGCCGATGTCGAGCGCCTCACGACCCTGCACGGCAATCTGGAACGTGTCGAGCGCATGCGCCAGCTTGAGCGCACCACGCCCGACATAGGGGTGATCCGGCTGGCGAATGTGGAGGTCGGCATCGACGCGCACCAGTTGTCCAGGCTTGGGCACGCTCGGCGTGCCCGGCAGGCTCACGTGACCGGCGAGGATCAGCGCGCGTGCGCGCTCCCTGGACGATGCCAGGCCGCGCTGGACGAGCAGAGCGTCGAGCCGGACGCGTGGCTGGCGCGCGTCTGTCACTGTCGCCGGGTGAGGGCCCAGTCGAGGATGGCCGGCAGGTGGCCCGCGAGGCCGGCCCGCGACAGCGCGGCGTATCCGCGGTCGGCGCATTCGCGCGCGCGCTGCCGGCTGCCCTCGACGCCGAAGAGTGCCGGGTACGTCAGCTTGCCGGCGGCCTGGTCCTTGCCCGGCTGCTTGCCGAGCTCGGCCGCCGTCCCTTCCACGTCCAGCACGTCGTCCACGATCTGGAAGCAGAGGCCGAGTTCGGTGCCGTACGCGTCGGCCGCGGCGATCTGGTCAGGGGTGCCGCCGCCCATGATCGCGCCGGCGCCCACGGCCGCGCGCAGCAGCGCACCCGTCTTGCGCGCGTGGACGTCCTGCAGTCGCGCGAGGTCGTCCTCGAGGCGGTCCTGTCGTGGCGCACCTTCCCACTGGAGATCGAGCACCTGTCCCCCAACCATCCCCCAGGCGCCCGCCGACCTGGCGATCAACGCGATGGTCTGCAGCTTGCGGGCGGCGACGGCGGGGGCGTCCACGGACGGCTCGCGTGCGAGCAGCGCGAACGCCTCGGTCAGCAGGCCGTCGCCCGACAGGATGGCCAGCGCGTCGCCATAGACGACGTGCGCGGTCGGGCGTCCGCGTCGGAGCGTGTCGTTGTCCATCGCCGGCAGGTCGTCGTGCACGAGCGAGTACGTGTGGATCATCTCGAGC
The DNA here is from genome assembly GCA_023427865.1 of Acidobacteriota bacterium. Classification (GTDB taxonomy): domain Bacteria; phylum Acidobacteriota; class Vicinamibacteria; order Vicinamibacterales; family Vicinamibacteraceae; genus Luteitalea. Next base: position 801 of record JAEYZV010000033.1, on the reverse strand, counting down.
GCGCAGGCCGCCGGCAGCGCGAGTGTGCGCGCGTCGGGATGCCCGAGGCCGACGGCATCTGCGGCTGCGAGCACGAGCACGGGCCGCATCCGCTTGCCGCCGGCCAGCAGGCTGTACTGCATCGCCTCGTGCAGGCGGGCCGGGCACTCGGGGGGCGCGGGGAGCCACGCGGCGAGCGCGCGTTCCAGGTCGTGCCGGCAGCTGGCGGCGAACTCCTCGAAGGTCGTGGCGGTCATCCGCGGTCGGGCGGGCGCGGCGCGAGGTCCTTCTCGAAGGCCGCGGTCTCGTCGCGCAGGCCGCCGCTCTGCGTGAGCACCTGGATGCGCTTCTCGGCGTCCTCCAGCCGGTCGTGGCAATACCGCGAGAGCTTGACGCCGCGCTCGAAGAGCGCCAGCGACTGCTCGAGCGGCAGGTCGCCCTGCTCGAGGGTGCGGACGATCTGATCGAGTTCGGTGATCGCCTGCTCGAAGTCTGTGGGATCGGTCATGAGCGTCGTGAGGTGTCGGGCTCGCTGCCCTCGACCTCGCAGTGCAGGATGCCATCAGCGAGCTGCACGTGCACGTGGTCACCCGGGACGACTGCGGCGACGCTGCGCACGACCTCGATGCCCGGCGTCTCCCAGCAGATGGCGTAACCGCGGGCGAGGGTGCGCAGGGGGCTCAGGGCGTCGAGCTGCGCGGTGAGCGACGAGAGCTGCCGATCACGCGCGTGACGCGTCCTGTCGCGGGCCGAGCCGGCGCGCGCGATCTGCTGGTCGACGCGACGTCCGGCCTGTGCGATGCGGCCCTCGAGGCCGACGCT
>JAEYZV010000228.1 GCA_023427865.1 Acidobacteriota bacterium | reverse complement strand
GTCCCTGGACGCCCGTCGCTGGCACCCCGCTCCGCTCGCCGCTCCCTGTTCCCTGTTCCCTGTTCCCTGTTCCCTGGTAGCTGTTGACCTGTTACCTGTGGACGCCTGCCCTCCTGTTCACCTGCCGCCCACCAGCACGGCCTCGCCCTCGAGCGCTTCGTGCTCACGCAACCGCCCATCCTCGATGTGGACGATGCGGTTCGCGTAAGCGAGCGTGCGCGGGTCGTGCGTCACGAGCACCACGGCGCGTCCCTGCTCTGTGGCGACCCGGCGCAGCAGATCGAGCACGAGCGTGCCGGAGGCGTGGTCGAGCGCCGCGGTCGGTTCGTCGGCGAGCACGACGGTGGGCTGGCCGACGAGTGCCCGCGCGATGGCGACGCGCTGCTTCTGTCCCCCGGAGAGATCGGCTGGCTTGCCGTGCGCCCGGTCGGCCAGTCCCACCGACTCGAGGGCCTCGTGCGCACGTCGCATCGCGTCGCGGCCGCCGATGCCACGCAGGTCGAGCGCGAGTGCCACGTTCTCGACCGCGGTCAGGGCCGGGAACAGGTTGAAGCCCTGGAACACGAAGCCGACGTGCCTCAGTCGAATCTCCGGCAGCGCCCGTTCCGGCAGTCCGACGATCTCGGTGCCGGCGATGCGCACGCTCCCCGAGGTGGCCTTCAGGATCCCGCCGATGACCGACAGCATCGTCGTCTTGCCCGACCCCGACGGCCCCATCATCAGGAGCACCTCGCCGGCCCGGACGTCGAGATCCACGCCTCGCAGCGCATGGACGGCCGTCGGCCCTTCCCCGTACGACTTCACGACCTGGCGTGCAGCGATGGCCGTTGTCATGGCGTCCCCCTTTACTCCCTACCCCTTGAACACGAGTGCTGGATCAATTCGCGTCACCTTGTCGATGGACACCACCGACGCGCCGATGCACATCGCGAGCGTCAGCACGAACAGGATCGCGGCGAGGGACGGCGGGATGATGATGGCGGTCGTGCCGGCCAGCGACGCTCGCGACACGCCAAGGGCCACGACGATGGCGATCGCGTAGCCGAGCAGGCCGCTGATGGCCGCCTGGCGCACGATGACGCGATAAATGTAGGCGTTTGTCGCCCCCATCGCCTTCAGCGTTCCGTACTCGCGCATGTGGTCGACGGTCGCCGCGTAGATCGTCTGGGCGACGACCACCACGCCGACGAGCAACCCGAGGCCGGCGGCGATGAGCACGCTCACCCCCGCGCCGGTGCCGAACATCCAGTAGTCCTGCTGCTTCCGGCGCCACCCGTCCGTGGTGAGTGCGCTCACGTCGGGCACGGTCGCTTCGATGCGCGCGGCGAGCGACTCGGGCGAGGTCCCGGGCGCGGCCTTCACCAGGAGGAACAGCGTCTGATCGGCCGCCAGGCCTGCGTGGTCCTGCGCCCGCTTGAACGAGGTGAACACCGGGGGCGCCGTGGTGAAGGTCCGGATGCCGCGCGTGAAGCCGACGACGCGCACACGGTGTCCACCGACCTCGAGGGTCTGCCCGATTCCGGTGACACCCAGCTTGTCCTTGTAGAGTTCGTCGACGATGACGGCATCCGGACGCTCCAGGTCGGTGACGGTGCCGGCCACGAGATTCCAGGGTTGCCCCATCGTGCCCGAGAGGTCGGCGCCGAGGAGCAGGCAGCCCTCGTCGGCGCCATCGGGACGCTTCCAGTTGCCGAACGCCACCACGTGCTTCTGCACCGACACCACACCGGCCAGTGCCTGCACCTGGTACGCGCGCTGCTCGGGCATGGGAACACCGTTCTCGAGATTGCCCACACCACGCGACATCACCCAGACGTCGGCGCCCGCGTGCGTGATGACGTCGGAGGTGGCGCGCGTGAAGCCGACGAACAGGCCGAGCTGGACGGCCGACAGCACGACCGAGAAGACGATGCCGGTCAGCGTGACGACGAAGCGGATGCGGTCGTGCAGCAGGTTGCGCAGCGCCAGGGACGGCATGAGCGTTTCTCCTCGCTTCGTGAGACGTCGTTCCCGATAGAAACGTTCCTCATAAAATTAACGATGTTAACCTAGTCACCGGGTCCGGCTTTCGTCAAGGTCAGCCGGGGGCCGGGGCGCGGCGGTTGGCGGTGCGCCGTGCCGGCTACGCCGCGAGCCCGGCGATCATCGTGTCGATGGTGTGATCGATCAGTTTGCGGCGCGCCACCCAGGGGAATGCGGGGTGCGCGATGAACAGGGACACGAGGCCGTGCACGGCGGCCCACATGCCCTGCGCGGCGACGTCCACGTCGAGGGTCGCCGGAAGGTCGCCGCTCTCCACGCAGCCGCGCAGCGCAGCGCGGAGCACCTCGAACGCGCGCTTGCCGGCCGATGCCGCGAAGCTCGCCGGGTCGTGCTCGCTCCTGCCGGTGCGCAGGGTGAAGGTCAGCGTGTAGTCGTCGGGATGCTGCAGCCCGAAGGCCACGTAGAGCCGCAGCCCCTCGCGCAGAAACTCCAGTGGCGGCAGTTCCCTGGCGGCAATCTTCTCGAGCCGCGCGGCGAGACGGGCGAACGTCTCCTCGCATACGGCCTCGAGCACGGCGTCCTTGTCCCTGAAGTGCAGGTAGATCGCCGTCGGCGAGTACTCGATGCGCGCAGCCAGCTTCCGCATGGTCACGGCCTCGAAACCTTCCTCGGCAAACAACTCGCGGGCCGCCGCGAGGATCTCCCGGCGGAGGTTCTCCTTCTGGCGCTGGCGGCGTTCGACGATCCCCATGCTGAACACTGTTAAGTTACCAGCGCGCCGCAAGCACGTCCAGAGCGCCGTCTGACCTCCTTCCTCCTCCGTCCTTCCTCCTTCCTCCTCCGTCCTTCCTCCTCCGTCCTTTCTCTTTCGTCCTTTCTCTTTCCTCTTCGTCAGCGAGTATGATGCGCCGGTCACTTTCCCGGAGCATTCCTGCATGCGTTTCTCTTCCCTGGCGGTGCTCACCGTGCTGGCCGGCACCGGCCTCACGCTGACCATCGCCGCCGCGGCGCAAGGCCCGGCCACGCCGCGCACCTACACGTTCTCGACCAAGGACCTTGCGGCGCCATCCGAGCCGCATCCGAACCCGCCCAAGGTCGTACCGAAGCCGGCCGATGCGTCGCTGGCACTGCCGGAAGGGTTCACGGCCACCGTCTATGCGCCGGGCGGGTTCAAGCGCCCGCGCAACGCCGCCGAAGCGCCCAACGGCGACGTGTTCGTCGTCGACTCGGGCGCTGGGACCGTCTGGGCGCTGCGCGACATCAACCGCAACGGCGCCATCGAAGACGACGAGCGGACCGCGTTCGCAACGGGGTTGACCCAGCCCTTCGGCATCGCGTTCCAGAAGGGCGCCCTCTACGTCGCCAACACGGACGCCGTCGTGAAGTTCCCGTACGCGGCCGGTGACCTGACGGCCACCGGCGCGGCAACGACGGTCGCCGCGCTGCCGAGCACGAAGGGCGGTCACTGGACACGCAACATCGCGTTCACCCGCGACGGGCGACGGTTCTACGTGACGGTAGGCTCGGCGCACAACATCGACCCGGATCCCGACCCGCTGCGAGCGGCCGTCCTCGAGTTCAACGCCGATGGGTCGGGCCGCCGGGTGCTCGCCACCGGCCTGCGCAACCCCGTGGGCCTGGCCATCCACCCGTCCACGCAGGAACCCTGGGTCACCGTGCAGGAACGCGAAGGACTCGGCGACGACCTCGTGCACGACTTCGTTGCCAAGGTCGCTCCGGGCCGCTTCTACGGCTGGCCCTGGGCCTACCTCGGCGCACACGAGGATCCGCGGCACGCAGGGAAGAGGCCCGACCTCGTGCAGAAGACGTCGGTCCCGGAGGTCCTGCTCGAACCGCACGCCTCGGCCATGACGATGGCGTTCTACACGGGATCGGCCTTCCCGCAGCGTTATCGCAGCGGCGCGTTCGCCGCCCTGCGCGGCTCGTCGGGCCGTGCCAAGCGCACGGGCTACAAGATCGTTTACATTCCCTTCGAGAAGGGACAGCCCACCGGGTCGTACGAGGACTTCGCCACCGGCTGGATGCTCGGCGAGGATCGGCCGGAGGTGTGGGGCCGTCCGGTGGGCGTGACGACGCTGAAGGACGGGTCGCTGCTCGTCACCGAGGACGGCAACGGCACGATCTGGAGGATTGCGTACCGGAAGTAGGGGGTGGCGG
>JAEYZV010000217.1 GCA_023427865.1 Acidobacteriota bacterium | reverse complement strand
GCTTCGTGGACATCAGGACCGACGTCTGCATCGTGCCGCCCAACTCGTTCGCGCTGGCGCGGACCATCGAGTACTTCCGCATCCCGCGTGACGTGCTCACGGTGTGCCTCGGCAAGTCCACGTACGCGCGCTGCGGGATCATCGTCAACGTGACGCCGTTCGAGCCCGAGTGGGAGGGCTACGTCACGCTGGAGATCAGCAACACGACGCCGTTGCCGGCACGCATCTACGCCAACGAAGGCATCGCGCAGGTGCTGTTCTTCCAGGGCGACGAGCCCTGCGAAGTGTCGTACGCCGACAAGAAGGGCAAGTACCTGAAGCAGACCGGCGTCACGCTGCCGAAACTGTAGTCCGTTCGAACGCCTCGGGCGCGGCGGTATCCCGTGGTGAGGGCGAGCGGGCGGTCCGGGCGGGCGCCGTTGCCGGTCAGTCGGCAGGTGGCGGTGCGGCCTCGAGGCCACGGCGAGCAGCGTTGTCTGGCGCCTTGGGCCGTCGCCGCGGCCGCTCGGTGACCACCGACTGCAGTTCGCCGTGATCCCACGTGAACCGCCAGGTCGCGCCGAGCCGCACGTGCGTGACGATGGCTGGCCTGAAACACGCAACGCACGTGCCTCCGTCGTGCCGCACGCTCGGGTAGATCACCCCAAGCGATCCGGCCGCGAGCAGCCGCGCCGCGAGCTGCTGGCTCCGGACGTACGACGCGGGATCGAGGCACGCCGCGAAGCGGGCGTCGCCCCGCAGCTCGTGCAGGTTCGCCGACACGTCCGCCACGTAATCGTCGTACGTGACGACCTCCCTGGCCGTCCAACCCACCTCGGCCAATTGCACGCGCTTGTGGAAGGCGACTTCGGCCTGTGATGTTTCGACGGCGACGGCCGCGTACCAGGCGCCGCGATCCGGACCATTGAAGCGACTGCCGTCGGGATGCGGGTGGCAGAACGCGGCATTGACGACGTGTGCATATGGCACACCTGCCAGGAGTTCGTCCGGACCGATGCCGGTCAGCCCGCGTGTTTCCGCGACGAGGCGGGCGTTGGTGACGGCATCGAGCTCGAAGAGCGCCTGCAGATCCGCCACGTCGTCGGTGAGCCGCGCCAGGACGCTCTCATCGCTGTGACGCGTCGGGACGAGGCGATGCGTGTCCTGCAGACGCACCTCCGCGACGCGCGGAAGGGAGCTGGCCATCAGAGGCCGCGGCGCGCGTCGAGCAGCCGTCGCAGCTGGTCGAGCGCCGGGATGCCTCCGCGGACCACGTAGGCGAGCGGCGTGGCGCCCGCGAACATCCGGTGCGCGTTGGGCAATCGCATCCACTGGTCGGCGAGCACCTCGCCGTGCAGCACGTTGAGGGCCTTGAAGATGCCGACGAGATAGGAGATGCGGGTGAGTTCGTCGGTGGAGCAGACCCGGTCCGGGTCGCGCTTCATGTCGTAGAACGTCGCCCGCGAGACCCCGCCGAGGAGCAGGCGGGCGTCTTCGTCGCGCACCTCCCAGCGAGCCATGATCGCGAAGAACCCACGCAGCGACGGCGGGGTCAGGCGCTCCCGGACCGCCCGGTCGGTCAGGTCGGGCGGCACGAACGTCGGTGCGGCGCTGCGCGGGTAGACGGCGCGGGCGCGTACGGTCGCCATGCCGGCAGTGTGACGCGTCCAGAAAGAAATGGCAAGCAGTCCAGAACTGGACTGCTGTCGAATCCCGCGGGAGATCGGGTGGCGCGGGAGCGCCCCCCCTCACGCCGGCGCGTGTTCCCGTTCGAGCAGGAAGTGCAGCAGGTCGATGCGCGTGAGGATCGAGATCGGGTGCCGTCCTTCGTCGACGACGACCACCGCAGAGCTCTTGCGCAGCGATTCCTCCAGCGTCGAGATCGGCGTCTGACTGCCGACGACCGGGACGTGGCGGTTCATGCACTTGGACACCAGCGCCTGTGCGGTCCCCTCGCCCGAGCCGAGGAACGCCATGACGTCGGCCTCCGAGACCATCCCGACGAGCACGCCGCCCGACGTGACGGGGAGCTGCGAGATGCCGCGCGTCCTCATGACCTGCACCACCTGGCCGAGCGTCTGGGTGTCCTCGGCGAGCACGAGTGGCGGGCGTGACGAGGCCTCGGTGGTGCAGATGTCACCGACGCGCGCGTCGATCGTCCGCGTCTGGAAGAACCCGTGGTCGCGCATCCACTTGTCGTCGACGAACTTGGTCATGTAGTTGCGCACGCCGTCGGCGAGCAGCACGACGCAGTTCTGTCCCTTGCGCAACAGCGGGGCCTTCTGCAGGGCTGCGTACATCGCCGACCCGCTCGAGCCGCCGACGAGGAGGCCTTCCTCGCGAATCAGCCGGCGCGCCAGCAGGAACGACGGCTGGTCGGCGGTCTTCACCCATTCGTCCACGAGCTCCCGCTCGAGCACGTCCGGAATGAAGTCGTACCCGATGCCTTCCACCTTGTAGGTGCCGACCTCGGTGCCGCCGCCCAGAATCGACCCGATCGGGTCCGCGCCGACGACCCGACACGACGGCCGCACCTGCTTCATCTTCCTCGCGACGCCGGTGATGGTGCCGCCGGTGCCCGCGGCGATCACGACCATGTCCACCTCGCCGTTCAGGTCGTCGAGGATCTCCTGCGCGGTCGTGTCGTAGTGCACCTGCGGGTTGGCCGGGTTGCTGTACTGATCGAGGATGTGCGCATTGGGAAGCTGCGACTGCAGGCGGCGCGCCACGCTGATGTGGCTCTCCGGGGAGTCGAAGGCGGCCTCGGTGGGCGTGCGGATGATCTCGGCACCGAGTGCTTCGAGCACGACCTGCTTCTCGCGGCTCATCTTCTCGGGCATCGTGATGATCACCCGGTAGCCGCGGACCGCTCCCGCCAGCGCGATGCCGATGCCCGTGTTGCCGCTCGTCGGCTCGATGAGGGTGTCGCCCGGCTTGATTCGTCCCGACTTCTCGGCCGCGTCCACCATCGCGAGCCCGATCCGGTCCTTGACCGAGCCCCCGGGGTTCAGGAACTCGCATTTCGCGTAGAGGTTGCAGTCGAGATGCGCCCCGAGGCGGTTGAGCTTGATGAGCGGTGTGCGGCCGATGGCGTCGAGGATGGAGTTGAGCAACATGAGGAAGTCCCGCCCTCCATCGTATATCGTGCGCT
>JAEYZV010000194.1 GCA_023427865.1 Acidobacteriota bacterium | reverse complement strand
CGCACGTCGTGTTTGCCCACTCCCCTGACACGGCCATCTGGGACTTCGACCTGCACATGAAGACCGTGGGACAGGGAACGGCGGTGAAGCTGACCGCCGATCCATTCACGAGCGACCTCTCGCCCGTGTGGTCGCCCGACGGAAGACGGATCGCGTTTCTGCGAAGACGGAGCGGGGAAGCCGAACAGCTCATGGTGATGCCGGCTTCGGGTGGCGCGCAGCGACGCATCGCTTCGCTTCGGACGGGTGTCGCCCTGCTCGGTGACGGGCTGCTCTCGTGGACGCCCGATGGCAGGTGGCTCGTTGTCGGTGCTGCCGTGGCGAGCACGGCCGGGATATGGCTGTTCGAGGCGGACGGCGACCGCCAGACCCTCCTGGTTGCCACGCCTCCGAAGGTACGCGACCGCTCGCCCGTCATCAGTGCTGACGGCCGGCGTCTCGCCTTCATCCGCCAGTCCTCGGCCTACGGCGGCACTCTGTGTGTGCTTCCACTCGGTCCCCGCTACGAAACGACAGGACCTGTGGCGACGGTCGTGGCGCTGGCTCCCTTGCAGGTCGTCGCCGTGGCCTGGACGCCGGACGACGAGGCGCTCGTCTACGCCGTGGGGGGCCACCATGCGCCGTCGCGGCTGTACCGCGCCGCACTCACCGGCGATCGCCTGTCTCTCCAGGGTGAGCCCGAGGTGCTGCAGGTTGGTGACATGGCGGGCGGCGTCGACATCTCGCCGTCCGGGCACCTCGCCTACATGGTCATGCGGAGAGACACGCGGTTCTGGCGACTGGATCTGGCGGCGGTCGCGAACGGCGTGCAGGATGCGAGGTTGTTCGAGTCCACGCTGGACGAGGCGACGCCGCATTACTCGCCGGACGGCACGCGGATCGCTTTCGCGTCCACGCGCTCGGGAACGCAGGAGATCTGGATTGGTAACGTCGACGGCACCGGCCTGCGGCAGGTGACACAGATGGGGGGCGCGCTCTGCATGGACCCGCGGTGGTCGCCCGACGGACGCCGGCTTCTCTTCGCGTCGGACCGCGGAGGCACGTCGGACGTGTACGAGTTCGATGACGCTCATGCGACGAGCCGGCGCCTGACGAGCACGGCAGCCACGGAGACCGCTGCCAGCTGGTCGCGCGATGGGGAAACGATCTACTACGCGTCCGACGTCACCGGACGGTCGGAGATCTGGAAGATGCCCGCGGCCGGCGGCGCCGCTGTCCAGGTGACCAGAGATGGCGGCCTCGCCGCCGAGGAATCGCACGACGGCCGCGAACTGCTGGTGGCCCGCATCGACGAAGGCGGGTTGGGGCTCTGGCGGATGCCGATACAGGGTGGGGAGCCAGCGCTGCTCGCCGAAGGCTTGACAGTACCGACACACTTCGCGGTGGGACGTGCCGCGGTGTACTACCTGGCAGGCGCGTCGCACGGTCGGCGGACGCCCGCCGAGCGCGGACGGGCCACCGGCAACACCCGCGACGACGTGGCCGTGATGAAGGTGGAACTCTCGACGGGGCGCATCGAGCGGCTCGCGCCCTACGAGACCGGATTCTGGTACGGCCTGGCGCTCTCCCCGGACGAGCGCACGCTGCTCGGCGTCCTCGCGACCGGCGGCACCGATCTGATGTTCGTCGAGCCGGCACGACAGCGGCCCTGACGTTCTGGCGCCGTGACGCCGCATCGATTCCGGCGGATTTCGTGTGAGCCATCGGGAGCGGTCACTCGCACCAATGCGGGGATTCAGCGCGTGGAGATCGCGCATACGGTGCGCACAGGACAGCGATGCTGCGCCGCAGCGGACATGGTCGCCGCTGCATGTGCGTCACCCCGCGCCTCGGCGCGGGGCGGCCGGCGGAGGGGTCGCGTTGGCCGAGACCCGGAGGACGGAGCCGAACGAGAGTCCTGGACGCATGCGACCACGCTCGGCGGTCGCGGTGGCTCCGTCTTGACGTAACTGCTGAATCTCGCCTCGGTTCGCGCTGAATTCGGTGAGGGGTCGTGCGCAGGTCTTTCACACGAACTTCAGCGGGCGTTCCACAGCCGGAATCGGGCATACTGCGGGCTACAGGACAGCGATGCTGCGCGTGGGTACGGGAGGCGACTTCCGCCTGGGCGGCTGGCTGGTGCAACCGGCGCAATGCCGGCTGTCGAAGGACGGCCGGACGATACGGGTGCGCGCGAAGGTCATGGACCTGCTCGCGTATCTGGCGTCCCGGCCGGGGCAGGTCGTGTCCAAGGACGACCTGCTGAACGACGTGTGGGGCTCGCTGTCGGTCAGCGAATCCGCGCTCACGCGCACCGTGACCGAGCTGCGCCACGCGCTCGAAGACGAGGCGGACCATCCAGAATTGCTCGAGACGATCGCCAAGCGTGGCTATCGGTTGATCGGGAAGGTCGAGTACATCGAGACCGTGCCCGGTGCTTCATCGGCCGCGACGATGGCTCCAGGCGCTGGCCTCACTGCCTCCGGTCCACCGGACCTGAACGTTCCCGTCGCCCCTCCGGCGGCCGGCGGCGCAGGGATTCGACGGTCCTCTCGCGTCCTCGTGTCACTCGCCGTGGTGACGCTCGTCGCGCTCGCGTCGCTGGCGCTCCTGTGGCACTCCCGCGCGGACTCGACCAACGTCGAGTCCGGTGGGGTCGTCTGGAC
>JAEYZV010000181.1 GCA_023427865.1 Acidobacteriota bacterium | reverse complement strand
AGCGGTGTCAGGCTCCACTAGGCTTCATAAGTTGATGTCGTGCCGTGACATGGCGTCACTCAGAGGCAGGGATTGACCCCTTGACTCCGTTGGATCGGCAGGAGGCGTTGGAAACCGGTACGATTTTCGGTGGAGAAGTCGCCCTAGAGACTCCGCAGAAGCCGACAAATCGGGCGGCGAACTGACCGGGCATGGGCACTATTTGGGCACCGGCGGAGAATTGCCAGGCCTTGAGAGCTGCAAGTCTCTCAGGAGCAAGGAATTAGGCTGGCTGGGAGGCAGGGATTCGAATTCGGAGGGAAGCGTTCCACGTAACTGTTGATGGCGCGTCACTTCTGGCGAGAAGCGCTTCGTTCACAATGGGTTGCGCTCCACCGATGCGTTCACTGCCGTCCACCCCAGTCCGCACGAATCGACCGCCGCCGTGGAGACATCGTGGAGACGGCGTCGGTCACGCGTACCAGACCCAGCGTTCCGGCCTGAGACCGCATGCCGTACGGGCGCGAATTGAGGCGTCGACGCGACGGCAGCTGTCGCGGCCTTCGCGGAGCCGAACCCAGGTCAGCCACTGCCAGGCGGCCCTCAACGTTCATCGACCCTGCCGCGCTTGGCGCGGGTGTCGAGCGCGTGCACCACTTCATCGACCGCGTCGCCGAAGCCCCAGCCGATGTCCCTCGCGCGCGTCTGGATGCGCTCCAGACGGGCTCTCGCGTTCGCGCGCTCGGGTGCGGGCAGCGCGACGAAGGCCTTCACTATGGCATCCAGGCGCTTCTCCAACGCGTTGAAGTAGGCCGCATCACCGTAGCCCAGATCCGCGGCCTGCTCCGTTCCCGCCTCGACGAACGTCAGCATCAGGTCGACCGTCCCGGACGGGTCGCCTGTTGCGCGCTGATAGTCGGTGATCACGGCGGCGGCATCGCGGATGCTGACGCGGCGCGTGCTGAACGGATCCGGATAGATCGCGTCGGCGACCAGGCGCCGGTACTCCTCGACGGTACCGCTACCGGGACTGAAGCGCGAGTGCAGGAAGCGACGATTGGCCGCGCTCGCGTCGTAGAGGTCCGCCACCAGCGACACGAGGCCTTCGCGGTCGAACGTCTGGAGCCGCGCCTTCACCTCGCTCCACGTCCTGCGCCGTTTCGGTTCAGCCATGATCCCTTCGAGGTCTCGCCCGCCCCACGGTCATCGTCGATACCAGCGGCGATACGCTGCGACCCACTCGGCGCCCTGCGGTCGCGGAGCGGTCAGCTCCAACTCCGACAGCCCGACCTTGTGACGTTTGCCGCGGCGCCGGCACCTGGCAATCAATTCACCTGCGTGACCGATGTCGATCTTCTCGACCACCACGACCTCGCCGAGGACGCTCGCCTCACACGGAAGCGCCAGGTGCTCCTCGAGCATGGTCAGGAACGCGGTGGCTTGCTCGGCGTCCCCGTATGCGTCCACCGTGGCTTGCTCGATCAGGGCGTCGAGCCGGCTCGGACTCGGAGGCCACGCGCGCGTCGGCCTCTTCCGGGTGGCGGTCCTGCGATGCGGGGTGCGGAACCTGTGCACCGCCGGCGTCTCGGAGGACAGCTGCTGCTCGGCGGCCTGCGGTTCGAGTCGACCAGCCGCAAGGGGGCCGCCGATGACCTCGATGGAGTCCTGCACGGTGGCGTTCAGCGTGAAACCTTCGAATGCCATCAACATGCGGCCGACCTGATCCCAGAGGAACGGCCGGCCATCGACGATCAGCAGCGGGAGCTCACCGCCGGTCTCGGGATCCCACTCGATGACGCCGCGGAGTCGATGCGGTTGCGTGAGCTGCCACCCGTGTTCGGTCTCCTCGACGTGCCGCACGCTGAGTGCCTGGCGGATTCGATCGCGCAAGCGTGTGAACAGGTGATGGGCGTCGGCCTCGATGTCGCCAAGGATCTCGAACCGATAGCCTCCTTTCGCGGCTGGCTTCCCAACCTCACGCGCGGACATGGCGTGTCCGGTGGGCACCAGCATCGAACGAATCTCGAACCGGTGTCGCACCCCATCGACATCGGTGATTGCGAAGGGCGGCATGGCCGTGTTGTCGAAGTCGACGCCGAGCTGGTCGGCTGTCTCGTCGTTGAAACAGCGGTAACAACGGTCGCCGACCCCGGCGATCGAGATCGAATCGTGGGCGCGCAGAACCTTTCTGCACAGGCCGCATCGGCGTCGTTCCTGGTTGCGATCGTGGCTCATGGCGCCGATGTCCGCTTCAGCCCAGATCGCTGAGGATCTCCGCAACGTTGCGTGCGCCGTGGAGCACTGCGACGATGGTCAATGGATCGCCACTCGGGTCGTACACCACCAGATAGGAGTACACGTTCCAGAACTTCAAGGGCCGCTCGGTCAGATCCAGGCGCACATGGCCGATGCCGGGTCGTGACGCAAGCAGCCCGAACGCATCCTCGAGCGCGACCACGACCTTTACCGCGGCGTCGACGCTGTCGCCAGCGATGAAGTCAGCGATAGCCTCGACGTCCGCCTCGGCTCGCTTCGTCAGGCGGTACGTCTTGCTCACGTGCGCTTCTTCGAGCGGGTCGTCACGCGCTGCTTGAGGCGCGCCATCGCTACGGGGCCGTCGACCACCCGTCCTGCTTGGGCCTCCTGCCAGCCGAGCTCAATCTGCTCCCGCCAGCGGAGTCGCACCTCATCATGCTCCTTCAACAGACGGAGGCCTTCACGCACAACCTCGCTGGCGTTGTTGTAGAGGCCGCTCTCGACCTTCTGGCCGACGAATCGCTCCAGCTCAGGCGTCAATGACACGTTCATGGCATTCCTCGCAGTAACAGACTTTAGCAAAGTCTGTTGGTTGCTGGAGAACGAACGTGGAGACATCGTGGAGACGGTTCTGCGGCTTGACGAGCGGAAGTCGAACGCCGTCAATCAGATAGCGTGAGGAGGGTCAGGGATTCTCCCACGACACCATGTGTCCGCAAGTTGTTGTGTGACAAAGACTTATGGCGGGGTGTCAGGGACGATTTTCGACACTACCTCGTGCATGCGGCGTGAGGAGGTCGTGAGCTCCATGCCTCTTGAACGCGCCCACGGTCCGCGATCTTTCCCGCTTCGACGGGCACGAGGCACGCCGGACGGAGTAGGGCCCTGCGCCGGGCCCATCAGTAGGTTTCCTTGCGCGACGCAGTGCGATTGAACTGGGTCGTTGAAGGCGCACGCTTGGAAAGCGAACCGGGCGACCGGCACAGAGCCATTGCGACGCGTCGCAACGAGCACGGGATCAGCGACTTAACCCTCCGAAACGATCACTCAGTGCGCGTCATTAGACCTCGATGTTCTTCGAGGTTCTGAGCCTCACGTATCACAGTCGTATCACGATATCGACGCTCGTTTAGCGGCTTACGTCGTCCCTGCCTCGCCGCCAAGATAATGCGTGGCGAAAGTCTGGAATCGCATACGCGCGGCGAGTGAGCAGTCGCCGCCAGTCTCGTGCGGTGAGCCATCACAGCGTCTTCAAGAATGCGATCAGCGCCCGGCGGTCCGCCTCCGACAGTTCGAGGCCGAACTGGTGGCCCTGGACTGGATACGTCCGCGCGCCAAATGGCTTCCAGCCGGTCGGCACGTAATCGTCACGCAGGCGACGCGGATCGAACCAGTCTTCGAGTGTGGCGGCCCACCCGCTGTGGCCAAACATTCCGCGATACCAAACGCCTTTGAGGGACGGCACCTTGTAGTATCCGGTGCCGCGCCGAGTCCGAAGCGCGAGCTCCGGATCGGTGCCGACCGACCGCGACATGACGTCGAACCGCGCACGGTGATCGTCGGGAACGGTGAAACCGATCGCGGGCGTGAGCTTGTTGTTCGTATAGAGCGGCGGCCGGTGGCAGCGGGCGCAGCCCTCGTTCTCGAATACCTCCTGGCCGCGAGCCGCCAGGGCATCGACGCGATTGGGGTTCGGCGGCGGCTCGAGCGCGTAAATGTAGCGTGCGAGTGCGTAGAGCTGTTCGTCACTGTAGCGTGAGAACTGCTCCGGCGCGGGCAGCCGTTGCAGCTCGGGATCGGCAGCGGGTACGAACCCGGCGTAGCTCGCGAGCGAGTGGCCGCCCTGGTTCATGGCCGCATAGCGCATCATGTCGGCGATTGATCGATGGATCTCGAGGCCCGTGCGATCCAGGTAGCGGCGGCCGCGTACGCCGATGAGATCCGGCACCTGGATGGCGACGAACGAGTTGCCGCGCTGGCGGGGGGCTACCCCGGGCGGGAATTCGTCGAACAGGTCGGCCAGCTCGTCGATCGACATGGTGTCGATTCGGTCCTGTGGGTCCGGGTCGAGATACGGCGCAGCGTGCAGCCGCTTGAGGAACGAGCGGATTCGCGCCGTATACGCCCCCTTGTCTGGGGCGGTTGCGGCGGCCGCACGCCAGCGGAACGCCACCGCCCGCTGGATGGGCAGGTTGCCTTGCGCGCCCTTGAGCACCCGGCCCCGGGCATCGACGCGGGTGTGGCAGAAGCCGCAGGAAGTGCTGCCCAGCTCGACGACGCCCTTCTTCCGGACGACGTACTGGAACCAGGGCAGCGTTCCGCCCGCGGCCACGGGCGCTCCGGTGTGCGCCAGCCACGCCACGCTGCGGACGTCCTCGACCGCGAAGTTGACGTCCATGACCAACGGGGCGTCGAACACCAGCTCGCCGGCGCGGATCCAGTCGGCGTCGGTCTCGAGCCTGGGAGCAGTAGCCGTGTCGTCCCAGAGCACGACCGGTTCCTGGGTCTTCAACCAGTCGAGGTATCCAGCAGGCTCCCGGCCGTGCGCGTAGACGGGGTAACTCTTGTAGATAGGCCGCACCGGAATCCGGTAGTAGTAGTCCGCCGAGACATGCTTCGGTGACGCAGCCGCCACCGCCAGCGGCACCTCGTGCCTCGCGATCTCGGCGTCGTCCCACGTGCGCGGGATCACGACCGTGCCATTCGGACGCTCCTGGGCGACGCCCACGTCGAGCACCAGAAGACACGTCGAGAGTACGAAGCATCCACCAAGCCTCATGCGCATGCGCTCTGCACCTCCATCCCCTACATGTAGAAGCGACATTTCCGCGTTCGAGACACCACGGTCGCCACGACGTTTTTCTGCGCTATCCTTCCGCGATCCACTCGAGGCAGGTGATGGCATGCGGACCCAGACAGGCGAGATTACGTGGCTACTCGCGGGCTGGCGCGCGGGCGACAAGTCAGCGCTCGATCGTCTGTGGCCGTTGATCCGCGCAGAGTTGGACCGTCTGGCTCGGCGTCACCTCGCGCGTGAGCGACAGCACCCTGCCCTGCAGCCGTCGTCTCTCGTGCAGGAGGCCTTTCTGCGGCTTCTGCCCGGCGTCCACGGAGAGTGGCAAGACCGTGCTCATTTCTTCGCGGTCGCCTCGCAGGTGATGCGACACGTGCTGGTCGACTACGCACGCGAGCGGTTGCGTCAGAAACGCGGAGGCGGCGCCGTTCACGTGCCAATCGAAGCAGCCGTGATTTTGTCGTCGCAGCAGGTTGAGCACATCGTGGGCGTCGACCTGGCGTTGCAGCGGCTCGCAGACGCCGATGAGCGCAAGAGCAAAGTCTTTGAAATGCGCTTCTTTGGCGGATTGACCGTGAACGAAGTGGCCGAGGTCCTGGGAGTGGCGCCGAACACGGTGATTCGGGATTGGCAGTTCGCGCGCGCGTGGCTCCGCCGCGAGTTGGGTGGCACCGAAAGAGACGATCGTGGACCGCTTTCAGCACGTTGAGGAGATTTTTCAGCAGGCGTTGCAGCGCGATCCTGCGCAGCGAGACGCCTTCGTGCGCGAAGCCTGCCAGGGCGATGCGGCGTTAGACCGCGAGGTCTCCTCTCTGCTGGCAAATCACGAGGAGGACGGCGGCGAGTCCTGGGCCGCGGCTGCGGCGGCGCGACTGATGACCGCGCGGGGCTCGCTCGATCCCGGCACGTCCCTGGGGTCCTATCGCATCGAGCGCTTCCTTGCGGCTGGCGGCATGGGCGAGGTGTATGGCGCACGCGACACCAACCTCGGGCGCCAGGTGGCGATCAAGATCCTGCCGGATAGCGTCACGCACGATCCGGAACGCCTTGCGCGTTTCCGCCGTGAAGCGCACGTCCTCGCGGCCCTCAATCATCCGCACATCGGTGCGATCTATGGGCTGGAGGAAGCGAACGGCAGACAGTTTCTGGTGCTCGAGCTCATCGACGGCGAAACGGTCGCGGATCGCCTCACACGCGGAAGACTATCCGTTGATGACGCTCTCGCGATTGCCAGGCAGATTGCAGACGCTCTCGAATCGGCGCACGAGAAGGGGATCGTTCACCGCGATTTGAAACCGTCGAACGTCGCGCTGACGCACGACGGCACCGTCAAGGTGCTCGACTTCGGCCTCGCCAAGATCACCGACGCTGAGGACGGCTCGTCCGTCGATCGCACGATCGCGTCGCCGGGTATGGAGACAGGGATCGGGGTGATCCTCGGCACGGCCGCGTACATGAGTCCGGAGCAAGCACGTGGACGAACAGCCGATAAACGCAGCGACATTTGGGCGTTTGGCTGCGTGCTCTACGAGATGTTGACGGGAAAGCCCGCATTCGGCGGCGACGATGTCGCCGACACGCTAGCGGCGGTGTTGCGTGGTGCACCGGACTGGACGACGGTGCCCGCCGAGGTGCCGCGATATGTTCGTACCCTCCTCGTCCAGTGCCTCGAGAAGAACCGAGCGGCGCGGCTCGCCGACGTGGCGGCTGTGCGCTTCGTGCTGGCGCATGGAGCCACGCTCGAGAGCATTCCCGAAACCGCCTCCGCCGCAGCAAACGTGACAGCCTCACGCTGGCCGCATGTGCTCGCATGGTCGGTTGCGGCGACGTGCACAACCGCTTTGGTGCTCGTGTTGGGACTTTGGCCGCCCTGGCGTCACAATTCCGCGACCGCGCCCATGCGGATGAGCGTGGAGCTGGGCACCGGCATCTCACTGGCAAACACAGAAACGGGGTCTGCGACCGTCCTCTCGCCCGACGGCACTGTTGTCGTGTTCGTCGGCCGGACGTCGGGGAGTCGTACCGCGCAGCTGTACGTGCGCCGCCTCGACCAGTTGCAGGCCGTGCCGTTGGCAGAAACCGACGATGCGCAGAACCCCTTCTTTTCGCCGGACGGCGAGTGGGTTGGGTTTTTCGCTGGCGGCAAGCTGAAGAAGATCGCGGTGAGGGGCGGGGCGAGCGTGACACTGTGCGAGGCGCCTGCCGGTCGCGGCGGCGCGTGGGGCGACGATGGCACGATCGTGTTCTCGCCCAACATCTCCTTGGCGACACGCTTGCTGCGGGTGGCGTCCACGGGCGGGACGCCCGTCCCTTTGACCTCGGACAGCGAGGCTCCCCAGGCGCGTTGGCCTCAGATCCTGCCGGGGGGCCGAGCCGTGCTCTTCACGAGCAGCCGCACCGCCGCCGATTTCAGTGACGCGGACGTCGTGATCCAACCGTTGCCCGGCGGTGCACCGAAGGTTGTGCAGCGCGGCGGCTTCTATGGGCGGTATGTGGCCAGCGGTCACCTGTTGTACGTGCATGCCGGGACCCTGTGGGCCGCGCCCTTCGATATCAACCGGCTGGCCGTGTCCGGACGGCCCGTGCCGGTGATCGACGGCGTGACGTCGAACGCCGCGACTGGCAGTGCCCAGGTTGACGTGTCGAGGGGCGGCACGCTCGTCTATCTGCCGGGACAGGGCACGAGCGGCGTCCCGATCCACTGGATGGATCGCGAGGGGGATACGACGCCGCTCCGATCCGCGCCAGCGAACTGGACCTCGATCCAGTTTCCGCCCGATGGCGCCCGACTCGCTCTGCAGATCAATCTGGTTGGTTCAGGCGCCGACATTTGGGTGTACGAGTGGACGCGCGACTTGTTCACACGGCTGCTCCCGGATCCAGGTAACCGGGCCCGCCCTGTCTGGACACCGGACGGCCGGCGAATCGTGTTCGGATCAACTCCGGGAAACCAAGGCACGATGAATCTCTACTGGCAGCGTGCGGATGGAGTCGGCGACGCGCAGCGTCTCACCGAAAGCCCCTACGGACAGGTTCCGGTCTCCTGGCACCCGAGCGGCAAGTTCCTGGCCTTCGCCGAGCTGAACCCGCAGACCAACTTCGACCTGCTGATCCTGCCGATGGCGGGCGATGAGGCCTCGGGGTGGAAGCCTGGGAAGCCCATCGCGTTCCTGAATAGCCGCTCCGACGAACGCGAGCCCGTGTTCTCCCCGGACGGGCGCTGGATCGCATACCAATCGAACGAGTCAGGGCGCCATGAAGTGTACGTGCGGCCCTACCCCGGTCCGGGCGGCAAGTCGCAGATCTCGACCGACGGCGGAGTGTTTCCCACGTGGTCGCAGACCACACGCGAGCTCTTTTTCGGAAC
Source organism: Acidobacteriota bacterium (assembly GCA_023427865.1). Lineage (GTDB taxonomy): Bacteria > Acidobacteriota > Vicinamibacteria > Vicinamibacterales > Vicinamibacteraceae > Luteitalea. Next base: position 1,667 of record JAEYZV010000181.1, on the reverse strand, counting down.
TCCCACTCAACAGATCATGACGGCGGCATATGAAGTGGAAGGACACGCGTTCCGCGCCGAGAAGCCGCAGCTCTGGTCCGACGCGCGTTACCAGCTCCGCGGGCCGTTTCGTCCGTTCGATCTGCACCCAGATGGAAAGCGAGTTGCGCTCGCGCCTGCGGCACCAGCCCCCGGTGGGGCGAGGCAAGATCACGTCACGGTGATCTTCAACGTGTTCGACGAGCTACGCCGAATCGCGCCGAGTCGATGAGAGCGAGCGGCGCTCACTACGCCCAAGGCAGCTATACTGACATGGCCGTGAGTGATCGAGCCGATTGGAGGACGTACTACAATCACGAGTTCGCGGCTTGTTAGTGTCCGTAAGTGGTTGATTATAAAGCGGAGAGATGGCCGAGTGGCTGAAGGCGCACGCTTGAAAGCGAATCGGGCGACGCACATCGGCGAACACCGAAGAATACTAGCGACGAAAGCGGCAAGCGGCGGAGTCATGGCCCCACACAGCCAATGACGAAGCCGCAGACCGCGTTTAGCCAACGAGCTCGCCACGCCTACACCGCGAACATGTGGCGTTGTAGAAGCTGTGGCGCCAGCGTCGCGGCGAGCAGCACGGCCCATACGTGGCATCGCAGTACGTGCAGAGCGAGACGTTCTCGACGAGCCACGTTTGCCGCAGCGGCGGCACTCGTCGCGTTCCATCATCAACTCGAGCGCCACTTTGGGTTCTGAGCGGCAAGCGCGACCTTGAGTGCCTTCTCGTAGCGAAGCAGTCGCGAGCTCGCCATGTACGCCGCTTGGCGGCGCGAGCCAGCAGCGAAGCCGCAGCACGTGCCAAGGAAGTGGGCGGTGCTGCACTGAGGCTGATCACCCTCGCACCTGCGCACGGCGTCTATCGCACCTCAGCCGCAGGCACGGCGTCCGTTGATTCGTCTTTCCGCAGACGTGTGAGATCTGCGGCGTGGCAACGGACTACAAGGCGGGCCACACTGGGCGAGCACGCTGATCTGCCAATATTTCCGGCGCCGAGGCATGGCCAGCCGTGGCGATCTGGCGCGAGTGTCACGACGCAAGCGCTGCCGAGCACCGCGAGAGCGCTTCCACCCGGTCCGGCTCTCTAAGAAGCCCTCGAGCGTGCGCCCGGCAAAGCCAGCGCCGTTATTCGACGCAATCGCGGTGGGCAAGCCCTCCGTCTCGCGCAGACGCTCGAGCACGCGACGCCACGGGCGCCGGGCAGTGAGCGACCCACCTTGATGTCCAGACACTCCCGCGTGAAGCCGTCGACGATATCGAGCGTCCGTTCGGGTGTCGTGTGAGCCTACGGACCTGAAAGATTTCGCCGTGAACGCGCGTTCTATGGAATGTGAGGTGTCGGTTCTGGAGCAGGATTGGCTGGGTGTCAGGGACGATTTTCTACATTACCTCGTGCATGCGGCGTGAGGGGTTCATGGGCCTCCATGCCCTCTTGAACGCCCGCACAGACGGCGATCTTTCCCTTGGCCCCGAGCACGAGCAGGCCGACTGGCGGCAACGCTCCAGTGCGAATCTGGGTTTCGGTCACTGGGGGGGAGGCGCTCGAGTAACTGGTTACCTCAGCACACACAGCCGCGCTCGCTCGGTACTTGCTCGCGCCCGGCGGATGCAGCCGCCCCGTTCACTGCGCCAGCCAGGCG
>JAEYZV010000164.1 GCA_023427865.1 Acidobacteriota bacterium | reverse complement strand
CCTGCGATGCAGGTCCTGGCCCACAAGCTCCGCTACGCCGACGGCCGCTTTCGGGGCACGCCCGGCGTGATCGCGACCGCCGTGCTCGAAGGGCCCGCCGGTTTCGCGCTCATCGACCCGGGACCGACGAGCGATCTCGCAGCCCTCGAGGAGGATCTGGCGTCCGGAGGGCTCTCGCTGGACGACCTCGAGGCCGTACTCCTCACGCACATCCACCTGGACCATGCCGGGGCGACCGGCACGCTCGTGCGACGCCGGCCGCGGTGCCGTGTCTACGTCCATGAGCGCGGCGCCAGGCACATGGCCTCGCCGGAGAAGCTCATCGCCAGCGCGACGCAGCTGTACGGCGACCAGATGGACGTGCTCTGGGGCGAGTTCGCCGCCGTGCCGCACGCCAACCTGCACATCGTCTCGGGCGGCGAGGAGCTCGTCGTCGCCGGACACGACCTGGCGATCGCCTATACGCCGGGTCACGCGCAGCATCACGTCAGCTACTTCCACCGGTCGGCGGGCATCGCCTTCGTGGGCGACGTCGGGGGCTGCCGCACCGCGCACATGCAGACGGTGATGCCGCCGACGCCGCCACCCGACATCGACGTCGCGCTCTGGCACGGCAGTGTCGCGCGGCTGCTCGACTGGCAACCTTCCGCACTGTTCCTCACGCACTTCGGGCCGGTCACCGCGGTGGCCGCGCACCTGTCGGAGCTGCTCGACAGGCTCGAGGTGATGCAGGAGATCGCACGCCGGTTGCTCGCCGCCGGGGAGCTGACCGATGAGGAGCGCGAGGTCCGATTCGCCGACGAGGTCCGCCGCGCGTACAGGCAGTCGATGTCGGACGAGGACGTCCGGCGCATGGAACTGGCCGTGCCGCTCGGCATGTGCTGGCGCGGCCTGGCGCGCGCGATCAGGAAGGCGGGCCCGTCGACGTAGCCGTGTCTCCGACGGCAGGGCCCCTCGCCGACAAGCCGTGCCTGTGACGGCAGGGCCCCTCTCCGCTAGCGTCCCTCCGACGGTAGGGCCCGCTCTCCGAGCGCGGCCCACAGGCCGCCCTGTGGCGAACACGCGCGGTGCCGGGGCCCGGCTGCGTCAGCGGCCCTACCTCGTGGCGCCGCGGATCGCGTAGATTGCGCGGACGCGCATGCGCCGCCTTGCAGCCTTCATCTTCACTGCGCCACTGCTGTTCGCCGGGGCGGCAGTCGTCCGCCCTTCGCACGTGCACGCCGGCGCGCAACCGCCGACCGACTCACGGGGCGCGACGACCTTCGTCGAGCGCTGCGCGATGTGCCATGGCGCCGATGGGCGCGGCGGCGAGCGCGGCCCCGACATCGTCGCCGGCCCCCGCAGCGGCGGACGTCAGGTCGCCGACATCGAGCGCGTGATTCGCGAGGGCGTGCCGGGCGGCGGCATGCCGGCCATCCCCCTGCCGGCAGAGGAGGTCTCCGCCGTGGCCCGTCACGTTCGCGCGCTCGTCGACGCCGCGCGGACTCCGCGGCCCTGGCCGCGTGTCCGTGCGGTGCGCCGCGACGGCTCGCAGGTCGAAGGCCTCGTGCTGGCCGAGGGCGCATCCGACCTGCACCTGCTCGACGCCCGCGGCGCCATCGCCATGGTGCGCCGCGCCGACGCCACCCGTCTCGAGCTGCTCGGCCGCAGCGAGATGCCCGTGCTCGTGCCGCGCGAAGAGGTCGAGCCGCCCGGACCTGGGGACTGGGCGACCTACAACGGCGACGCCGGCGGCAATCGGCACACCTCGCACGCGCAGATCACGCCGGAGAACGTGGCCCGGCTGCAGCCTGCGTGGACGTTCGCGGTGCCCGGGGCGCGCGCCCTGCGGTCCACGCCGCTCGTCGTCGATGGCGTGATGTACGTCGGCGCCCCCAACGAGGTGTACGCCCTCGACGCGCGCACGGGCCGGCAGCTCTGGCAGTACCGCCGGCCGCGGACGCCAGGCGTCATCGGCGACGCGGGTGCCGGCGTGAACCGCGGGGTCGCGCTCCATGGCGACCGGCTCTTCATGGTCACCGACGACGCGCGGCTCGTGGCGCTGCATCGCGGCAACGGGCAGGTGCTGTGGGAGACGACAATGTCGGACTACCGCGCGCACTACGGCGCGACCTCGGCGCCGCTCGTGGTCGGCCGGCTCGTCGTGTCCGGCATCTCCGGCGGCGACGAAGGCGTACGCGGCTTCCTCGCCGCCTACGACGTGGCGACCGGCAAAGAAGCGTGGCGCTTCTGGACGGTGCCGGCGCGCGGCGAGCCGTTCTCGGAGACGTGGGATGGCAAGGCACTGGAGCACGGCTGCGCGGCGACATGGCTGACCGGGTCGTACGATGCCGCGCTGGACACCATCTACTGGACCGCCGGCAACCCGTGCCCCGACTACAACGGCGACGAGCGGCGCGGCGACAACCTGTGGTCGAACTCGGTGATCGCGCTCGATCCGCGAACGGGCGCGCGTCGCTGGCACTTCCAGTTCACGCCCCACGACCTCAACGACTGGGATGCCGTGCAGACCGTCATCGCCACCGACGCCGAGTGGGAGGGACGGAGGCGGAAGCTGCTGCTGCAGGCCAATCGCAACGGGTTCTTCTACGTGCTCGATCGCGAGAGCGGTGAGTTCCTGCGCGCCACGCCGTTCGTCGAGAACGTCAACTGGGCGACAGGCATCGGCGCGGACGGGCGGCCGCTCCGCATCCCCGGCATGCAGCCGACCGTGGGAGGCACGACGATGTGTCCGTCGGTGGAAGGTGCCACCAACTGGATGTCGCCGGCGTTCAATCCCGATACCGGCCTGCTCTACGTGCAGGCGCTCGAGCGCTGCAGCGTCTTCCTGAAGTCGTCACGCTGGTTCGAGCCCGGCCAGTCGTTCTATGGAGGCAGCACGACGCGCGTGCGCGACGAGATCGGCGGCAAGGTGCTGCGCGCGATCGACGTCCGCACCGGTCGGATCGCATGGGAACTGCCGCAGGTCGGCAATGGCGACACATGGGGCGGTGTGCTGTCGACGGCCACCGGGCTCGTTTTCGTCGCCGAGGACGATGGGACGTTCTCCGCTGTCGATGCGCGCACCGGCCGCAGACGCTGGCAGTTCGCGGCCAACGCGCACTGGCGCGGGTCGCCGATGACCTATCTCGTCGACGGCCGGCAGCACGTCGCGATCGCCGGCGGAGGTATCGTCTACGCCTTCGCGCTTCCGGCTTCGTAAACGCCGGAACCGACCGGCCACCTGACCGTCGCCCAGGGGGCGACGGCTACGCACGGGTGGGCAGGGTACGTAGCCGTCGGGCCATCCGCCTCCGCCAAGGCGGCGGACAGGTCGCCCGCGG
>JAEYZV010000130.1 GCA_023427865.1 Acidobacteriota bacterium | reverse complement strand
GGTATACGACACAGGGCCGGCGCCGACGGCCAGGCCGCTGTGGCGGCGCTCACGCTCGCTCGCACGTCGCACGAGCGGATCGCCACGCTCCACGCGCGCCGGTCGGCCACCGCCCAGGAGCTCGACGAGGCCACGGCCTCGCTCCGTAGGGCCGAAGCACAGGTGGCCGCGGTCGAGGCGCGCGTACGGCAGGCCGAGGCGGCCGTCGCCAGCGCGCGGGCGGGCAGCGAGGCGGCGGCGGTCACGGCGGCGTTCGCGGTCGTGACGTCGCCGTTCAACGGTGTCGTCTCCGAGAAGCTCGTGGAGCCCGGCAACATGGCGATGCCCGGTACGTCGCTCGTGCGGATCGAGGAACACGGCGGGTTCCGACTCGACGTCCGTGTCGATGCCGCCCGCGTGACGACCGTGGAGAACGGCCAGGAGCTCGAGGTCACGATCGACGCCGCCGAGCCGATCCGACTGCGCGGCACCGTGACCGAGATCGGCCGGGCATTGGCCTCGGATGCGCGCGCCTCCCTGGTCAAGATCACGCTCCCCGACGACGCCCGGCTGCGGGCGGGCATGTTCGGTCGTGCCTGGCTGCCCGGTGACGCCACATCGGCACTCACGGTGCCATCGTCGGCCGTCGTGCGCCGCGGGCAGATCTCGTCGGTCTTCGTCGCGGATGGCGATGTGGCGCGCCTGCGCCTGATCGTCACCGGGCGGCCTTTCGAGGACGCCGTCGAGGTCCTGAGCGGGCTGTCGGAAGGTGAGCGCGTCCTGGTGGAACCACCGTCGACTCTCGGTGACGGCACGCCGATCCGGACGGGAGGGAAGTGATGCGACCACTCGGCATGGCGGGGCGCGTCGCCGCCGCGTTCGTGCATTCGAAGCTGACGCCGCTCGTGGTCGTGGCGTCGATCATGCTCGGCCTGATGGCGGTCCTCGCGCTGCCGCGCGAAGAGGAGCCGCAGATCGTCGTGCCGATGGTGGACGTGTTCGTCGAGCTGCCTGGGGCCACGCCGACCGAGGTCGAGCAGCGCATCACCCGCCCGCTCGAGAAGCTGGTCTGGGAGGTTCCCGGCGTCGAGTACGTCTACTCGACTTCGAGCCCGGGCCGCGCGATGGTGATCGTGCGGTTCGAGGTCGGCCATGACCAGGACCGCGCGCTCGTGCGGCTGAACGAGAAACTGCACGCTAACGCCGACCGCATCCCACCGGGTGCGCGTGGACCCCTCGTGAAGGCGCGCTCGATCGACGATGTGCCGATCCTCGCCATGACGCTGTGGTCCGAACGCTACGACGACCACCAGCTGCGGCTGCTCGCGGCGCAGCTCCACGACGCCGTCAAGGAAGTGCCCGACGTGGCCGACGTGTCGCTGATCGGTGGCCGCCCGCGTGTGGCCAGCGTGGAACTCGACCCCTCCCGGCTCGAGGTGTACGGCGTCGATCCGCTGATGATCCGCGAGGCGATTCACGGCGCCAACGCCAGGGTCGGCGGTGCAGGCCCGCTCGTGGACGGACATGTGAGCACGCTCGAGGCGGGCGTGCGCGTCGAGGACATCCAGCAGCTGGCCGACGTGGTCATCACCTCGCGGGGCGGTCGGCCGGTACGTCTGGGTGACGTCGCGCACGTGAGCGATCGCGACGCCGATCCCGCCGCGTACGTGCGACACCACACGGCCGCCGGAGCCTGGCCCGCGGTGACCATTGCCGTGGCCAAGCGCGCAGGGACCAACGCGATCGACGTGTCGCATCGCGTCATGCAGAAGGTGGACGGGCTGCGAGGCACCGTCATCCCGTCAGACGTGCACGTGGAGGTCGCGCGCGACTACGGCGAGACGGCGGCGGAGAAGAGCAACGAGTTGCTCTACCACATGGCGATTGCCGTCGTCTCGGTGTCGATCCTGATCTGGGTGGCGCTCGGCCGCCGCGAGGCGCTCGTCGTGATGGTGGCCATCCCGGTGACGCTGGCGCTGACGCTGTTCATGTTCTACCTGTACGGCTACACGCTGAACCGCATCACGCTGTTCGCCCTGATCTTCTCGATCGGCATCCTGGTAGACGATGCGATCGTCGTGGTGGAGAACATCGTGCGGCACGCCCGGCTGCGCACGGGCATCGACGATGGCCTCACGGCGGTCGCCATCCGTGCGGTCGACGAGGTGGGCAACCCGACGATCCTCGCCACGCTCACCGTCGTCGCGGCCATCCTGCCCATGGCGTTCGTCGGCGGGCTGATGGGGCCGTACATGCGCCCGATCCCCGTCGGTGCGTCGGCGGCGATGGTGTTCTCGCTCATCGTGGCGTTCGTCGTCACCCCCTGGGCCGCGGTGCGGTTGTTGCGCGACGCCGGCCATGGGCATGGCGAGGGCCGCGAGGATGTCCTGACGCGGTGGTACCGGCGGGTCATGGGGCCGCTGATCGCGGAGCGGCGCCGGCGCTCGGTGTTCCTCGCCGGCGTCGTCGTGCTCCTGCTCGCAGCCGTCGCGCTGGTGCCGCTGAAGCTCGTGACGGTGAAGATGCTGCCGTTCGACAACAAGAGCGAGTTCCAGGTGATCGTGGACATGCCCGAGGGCACATCTTTGGAGCAGACCGCGCGGGTCACCGCGGCACTCGCCGTCGCGACGATCGCCGATCCGGCGGTGCACCACGTGCAGGACTACGTGGGGACGGCATCGCCGCACAACTTCAACGGACTCGTCCGGCATTACTTCCTGCGCCAGGCTCCGCACCAGGGCGATCTGCAGGTGAACCTGCTCCCGAAGCACGATCGTGCCGAGCAGAGTCACGAGATCGCGCGACGTGTCCGCGAGCGGCTGCTGCCGATTGCGCGCGCGCACGGCGCCACCATCCAGGTTGCCGAGGTGCCGCCGGGACCGCCGGTCCTGCAGACGCTCGTGGCCGAGGTGTACGGCCCGGACCAGGAGACGCGGACGCGTCTTGCCACCGAGGTCAGGCGCATCTTCGAACGGACGCCGGGCGTGGTCGACACCGACTGGTACGTGGAGGACCCGCAGCCGAAGCTGTCGCTCATCGTCGACGAGCACAAGGCAGCCGCGGCGGGCGTGGCGCCTGCGGCCGTGGCGAGCCTGGTGCGGATGGCCGGCAGCGGCGAGTCGGTCGGGATCCTGCACGACGCGACGTCGCGCGAGGACGTCCCGATCGTCATCCGGCTGCCGCGCGCGTCGCGGCAGGATCTGGGCGCGTTCCAGGCGCTGCGCCTGTCTGCGCCGAACGCGGTCTCGATCGGCGAGCTCACGCGGCTCGAGACGCGCCACGAGGACGTGAGCATCTACCACAAGAACCTGCTGCCCGTGACCTACGTGACCGGCGACATGGCGGGCGAGGACGAGAGCCCCGTGTACGCGATCCTGCAGATGAACGACGAGATTGCTCGGTTGCGGACGCCCGACGGCCACGGGGTGGAGGTGTTCAACGCCGTGCAGCCGGAGTCGACCGCGACACCGGCGATCAAGTGGGACGGCGAGTGGCACGTGACGATCGAGGTGTTCCGCGACCTGGGCCTCGCGTTCGCCGCCGTGCTGATCCTGATCTACATCCTGGTCGTCGGCTGGTTCGCGTCGTTCCGGACGCCCCTGCTGATCATGGTGGCGATCCCGTTCTCGCTCGTGGGCATCCTGCCGGCGCACGCGGCGATGGGCGCGTTCTTCACGGCGACGTCGATGATCGGCTTCATCGCCGGGGCCGGAATCGTCGTGCGCAACTCGATCATCCTCGTCGACTTCATCGAGCTGCGTGTGCGCGAGGGCATGCCGCTCGAGCAGGCCGTGGTCGATGCCGGGGCCGTGCGTTTCCGGCCGATGGCGCTCACCGCGGCGGCGGTCATCGTCGGCGCGGGCGTGATCCTGTTCGACCCGATCTTCCAGGGGCTGGCGATCTCGCTGATGGCGGGAGAGGTGGCGTCGCTGCTGCTGTCGCGCATGGCGGTGCCGGTCCTGTACTACATGGCTGCCGAGCGCGGCGACGTTCGCGTCGGGCACGCGGAGATGGGCGCATCGGTCGCCTAGATGGACGGTTCGGCGGCGGAGATGGACGCCTCGGCGAGGCGTCCCTGCCAGCTCCATGTGTAGGGGTCGGACTTTGTCCGACGCTCAGGTTGGACGACTCGAAAGGAAGAATGATGACGACACAGACGATCGAGACACGCCAGACGCCGGACGTCTGCACGACCAGTTCACTCGAGAAGACCTTGCGGCTGATCGCCGGCGTGGTGGTGACCGGGTCGGTGCTGCTCGGAATGACGGTGAGCCCGAACTGGTTCTATCTCACGTTGTTCGCGGGCGTGAACCTGTTGCAGTCGGGCGTCACCAACTGGTGCCCGATGATGACGATCCTGCGCCGCATCGGCCTGCGGTGAGGGCCGACCGCAGTGAGGGAGGGTGGCTCCGCGGCAGGTTCCGCGGTGGTATCGTGTGAGCGCTTCGACCGGGGCGCCGGGCACGCCCCGTGTCCGCAACCCGGGCCCGGGGCCCAAGCCCGACACGCTTCCATGGACACCCTCAACGGACTCCCACTCGTCGCTCCCAGGGTCGCGCCGCCGCTCGATCCCGCATTCCGTCCTGCCGTCCTCGCCGGCCGTGCGTTCCGCGACCAGGTGCGCGCCGCCGGTGGCGGCGTGCCCGTGCGTATCGCTCTCGAGCAGGCCGACGGCTCCGTGTTCCGCTTCGATGTCGCGGTCCTGCCCGCCTCGCATCCCGCGGCCGGCGGCAACGCCGCGTTCCTGGAGCGCTTCGTCAAGTTCCTGCTCTGGTCCCGTGGAGGATGGCGGATCCACGTCGACGGGCCTGCGGATCTCGTGGCGGCGCTGAAGGCGCACTACGCGGACACGGCCACGGGACGCTTCGATGCCGATCTCGTCGCATCGAAGATGTTCGACCATCCCATCGAGATCGTGCACACGAGCGACCTGCCGTCGGAGCGCTCGGTGACGCGCCCCCTCGGCCGTCACCTCGACGGCTACCGCATCGGGTTCGATCTCGGCGGGAGCGACCGCAAGGTGGCCGCGGTGGTCAACGGCGACGTCGTGTTCAGCGACGAAACGGTCTGGGACCCGTACCACAAGCCGGATCCGCAGTATCACTTCGACGGCATCATGGACTCGCTGCGCAAGGCGGCCGAGCACCTGCCGCGCGTCGACGCGATCGGCGGCAGCGCGGCCGGCGTGTACGTCAACAACCGCGTGAAGGCGGGGTCGCTGTTTCGCGGCGTGTCACCCGACCTGTTCGAGTCGCGCGTCAAGGACCTCTTCTTCGAGGTGAAGAAGGCCTGGGAGGACGTGCCGTTCGAGGTGGTCAACGACGGTGAGGTGACGGCGCTTGCCGGCTCCATGTCGCTCGGCAAGAACGCGATCCTCGGCGTGGCTCTCGGAACGAGCACCGCGGCCGGTTACGTCACGCGCGACGGCAACATCACCTCGTGGCTGAACGAACTCGCGTTCGTGCCGATTGCGTTCAACCCCGACGCGCCGGTGGACGAGTGGTCCGGCGATTTCGGGGTGGGCTCGCAGTACTTCTCGCAGCAGGCCGTCGGGCGCCTGGCGCCGCTGGCGGGCATCGAAACGCCGGCGGAGATGGGCCTGCCCGACAAGCTGAAAGTCGTGCAGAAGCTGCGGGCCGAGGGGCACGCCGGCGCCAGGCAGGTCTACGACACCATCGGCACGT
>JAEYZV010000008.1 GCA_023427865.1 Acidobacteriota bacterium | reverse complement strand
GTAGAGCACCGCCTTCACACGGCGGGGGTCACTGGTTCGAATCCAGTACTGCGCACCACCTAACAGCGGTCGTGCAAGGACTTAGAGAAAGCCTGAGAGCGCAAGCCCTCGGGCTTTTCTGTTTCCGGGTGCATTAGGGCTGCAGTGCGTTGCGATGTGCGACATGAGGGCCGGCCCCGGCCTGCCGATTTGCGGAAACGGCGGCAGGATCAGCCGGAACGGTACGCCGGTGCACTCCTGCGCCGGCGTCTTCGTGCCAAAGCCCCGGTTGATCCTGCCTCCATTGCGGCCGCGCGAATCCCGAGCGGCCGTTGGTGCCGCTCCTGCTTCGCACTCCGTAGCCAGGCCCGAAGCGAGCCTGCGATAGTGCCGAGTGCGTTCCTGCACCAGCTTGCACCGTGCGTAAGGGGCTCCGTACCATCGGAAGTGCCCCGAAGGCGTTGAGCGTCGGCGTGGGTCCTGGTGTTCGTGTCGTGCTGGGCCGTTGAGCACCGGGGACGTTCGGCCGTGCGTGGCCACCTTGCCCAGCCAACCGGGCGGGGCGTGACCGACGCGCCTCGCCCTCCTTCGGGTCTGTCGCCGAACGGCGCGCGTGCCGCCGTCGTGGCGGCAAAGGGACGGCGCCTGCGGAGCTCCCGTCAGGCGACCAGTTGCACGAGGCCCCACCAGGCAAACGCGACGAGCGCGCCGGCGATCGTGTCGGCGGTGAAGTGGTAGCGCCCTGCGACGGTGGCCACGAGGATGGCGAGCGCGACGAGCGCGAACACGGCCGCCCACGGGGACGCGAGACCTGCAAGCGCGAGCGCGACCGCTACGGCGCCTGCGGCGTGGCCGCTCGGGCTCGTGTTCATCCGGTGGCTGCCGTGGTGCAGGACGAACTCGTTCACCCGCCGCAGCGACGATCGTGCACGGATGCGCCCGACCCACGGCTCGAGGTCGCGCGGCGGTCGCGTCTGCAGCCACGCGAGCGAGATGTAGCAGGCCGCTTCGGCGGGGAACACCACGACCCAGTACCGGTCGACAGCCGCATTCCCGCCCCACGCCCACGCGGCCCAGACCCCGACCGGCAGCACTGCGTAGACCGTCAGGTACGCCATCTCCACGAGGTCGACGCGCCAGCGAGGCCCCAGCGTCAGCCGGCGTTCGAGTTGCAGCCGCGCGAGCAGCCGCCTGTCGGCATCCACGAGCCACCGTTCGAGCGACACCTGCGGTGCGACGTAGAAGCCGCTCGCCACCCAGTAAGCACCGACCACGAAGACCGCCGGAGCGAGGTTGCGGATGACCGCCGGCACGCCGGTGTCCGGCAGTTGGCCGATGGCGACGGTGCCGAGGAGCAAGGCCACGCTGCCTGCCACCACGACCCATCGTCGTCCTGCCGGCAGTGGCCGGACGAGCGCCAGGAACGCGGCAAGGACGCTCCACCCGACGATGAGGAGTTCCGAGAGGCGGAGGGCGGCCATCTGCCGTGGAATGTGCAAAGGCCCCGGAGGAGGGCTCACGCGCTGCCGAGGTGCCTGCTATCCCTTCACCACGTAGCCCTTCGCGGAGAGAAATGGGCGCAGTCGGTCGCGCAGGTCGCCCTGCAACTCGATGGCGCCCGCCGACACCGCGCCGCCGGTGCCGCAGAGGCGCTTGAGGTCCGCGCAAAGCTCTCGCAGGAACGCGGCATTGCGCGGAAGCCCGTCGACGATCGTCATCGTCTTGCCGCCGCGTCCCTTCTTCTCGATACGCAGCTTCGCCGTGACGCGGGACGGCACGGGTTCGTCGGCCGCTGCGCGCGTGCTGCATCGACAGTCGTTCGCGGGCCAGCCGCAGGTCGCGCACGTGCGGCCCTTGTCGGTCGAGTAGACGAGGCGGGCGCGATGATCAGCCACGATGCATGATCACACGGGTCGCCAACGGCAAATCGGACGAGCTGCTGGCGATTGCGCGTAGGATGAGCGCAACCATGCCGACTCCTGCCCGATTGCTTCGCCTCATGTTGTGCGTCCTCGCGGTGCCGTTCGTCGCACGCCCCGTCGACGCTCAGGACCTCGTGACCGGGACACCGCAGATCCTCGTCACGCCGGCAAACCCGACATGGACGTACCGCGTCGGGGCGCCCGCGTCGTTCACGGTGCAGGTGGGCCGCGATGGGCATCCGTTGCCGGGTGTGCCCGTGACGGTCCGCTGCGGGCCCGAGATGCTGCCGCCGACGCTCACCCGCGAGTTCACGAGCGGTGCCGCGCCCGAGGTGATCGAAGCGGGCACCATGCAAGCGCCCGGCTTCCTCCGCTGCATCGCCACCGCGGCGCACGCCGGACGGACGTACCGGGGCGTCGGGACGGCGGGGTTCGACCCGCCGGCCATCACGCCCACGGTCACCAATCCCTCCGACTTCGATGCGTTCTGGGACGAGGGCAAGGCGTTGCTGGCGAAGATTCCCCTCGACGCGACACGTGAGCCGCTGCCGACGTATGCGCCCACTGGCACGATCGTGCATCACGTCAGCTTCCAGACCGTCGGCCTCGACCCGAGCGGCACGGGCACCAGCCGCATCTACGGCATCCTGTGCGAACCGGCGGCGCCGGGGAAGTACCCGGCGCTGCTCTCGGTGCCCGGCGCCGGCGTGCGTCCGTACCGCGGCCTCATCGCGCCCTGCCAGCGCAACATCATCACGCTCCAGATCGGCATCCACCGACTTCCGGTCACGCTCGATCAGGCCGTCTACAGCGGCGTGGGCGCGGGCAGCCTCTCGCGCTACTTCATGAACAACCTCGAGGATCGCGATCGGTTCTTCTACCGCCGCGTCTACCTGTCGACCGTCCGCGCCAACGACTTCCTGACGAGCCTGCCCAACTACGACGGACAGAATCTCGGTGTCGTCGGCGGCAGCCAGGGCGGCGCGCTGGCGATCGTCACCGCCGCACTCGATGGCCGCGTCCGCGGCCTCTCATCGACATACCCGGCGCTTGCCGATCTCACCGGGTATGCCAGCGGCCGGGCCGGCGGCTGGCCGCACTTCTTCCATCCGACGCGCCCGGGGCCCAAACCGACGCCCGATGCGCTCCGGACACTTCCGTATTACGACGTCGTCAACTTCGCGCGTCGCTTGAAGGTGCCGGGCATCTACACGTGGGGCTACAACGACGAGACGGTGCCGCCGACGTCGATCTTCGCTGCGTACAACGTCATCACCGCGCCAAAGACATGGATGCTCGCGCTGACCACGGGCCACAACGTCACGCCCGAGCAGTCACTGCGCCTCGAGTCGTGGATGGACGCGCTCCTGAAGTCGGGGCGCGCGCCCGCGTCGATCCCGCCGCCGCTGACGGTGCCCTGAACGGTCAGAGCGTGCCGTAGAGCCGATCACCGAAGTCACCGAGTCCCGGCACGATGAACTTGTGCGCATCGAGGTGGCTGTCGATGGCCGGCGTGTAGATCTGGACGTCGGGGAAGTGTGCCTCCACCTCACGGATGCCTTCGGGCGCCGCGACGATGCAGAGCAGTCGCACCTGGCGGGCCCCACGTGCGGTGAGC
>JAEYZV010000684.1 GCA_023427865.1 Acidobacteriota bacterium | reverse complement strand
ATCGGGTATCGGGTATCGGGTAGCGGTATCGGGTATCGTTCACCTTCATATGGCCGACGAGCCCACACCTGCCGCAACGCTCGCTCATCCCGCACTCGCGCAACTGAACGACGCACTCGACGGCATTCGCGAGGCGCCGAGCGACGAGGGACGCCTCCATCTGATCGTGCGGCGGCCGGCAGTTGGCGCCCGCGAGGTGCTCGAGGAGGGCGAACTCGATCCGGCGACGGGGCTCGTGGGCGACACGTGGGATCAACGCGGCAGCCGACACACGGCCGACGGCTCGTCGCACCCCGAGATGCAGATCACCCTCATGAGCGTCCGCGCCATCGGCGCCATCATCGCCGACGAGGCGCGCTGGCCGCTCGCCGGCGACCAGCTGTTCGTGGACCTCGACCTCACTGTGGCGAACCTGCCGCCGGGCACACGCCTGGACGTCGGTGACGCCACGCTCGAGGTGACGGCGCAGCCGCACACCGGTTGCAGCAAGTTCGTCGCGCGCTTCGGCCTCGACGCCATGAAGTGGGTGAACTCACCCGCCGGGCGCGCCCTGAACTTGCGCGGCATCTACGCAAGGGTCGTGCAAGGCGGGCGCATCCGGCGGGGCGACATGCTGCGCAAGGCGTAGTCATGCGATTTCGCAATTGCAGAATTGCGGAATTTCAGAATGGCTCGGCACCGCCGGCCCTTGGGCGTTACTGCACCTGGAAATGCGGGTTTTCGATGAGTCCGATCACGTTGCCGAACGGGTCGGCGACCTGCGCGACCTTGATGCCCCCGCCGACGTCCCGCGGTGCCGAGACGAGGGTGGCGCCAGTCGCGACGAAGTGCGCCACCGCAGCTTCGATCTCGCGCACTCTCCAGTACGCGACACTGCCACCTGGTCCCGGCTGCCCGGCGGACATGTCGGGATGCAGCCCGAGTTCGTAGCCGCCGATCTCGAACCCGACGTAGAACGGCTGGTCGAAGTACGGAGCCTGCCCGAACGCTCGCGCATACCACTGCCTGGCCCGATCGATGTCGGGAACCTGGTAGATGACGGTGGCCAGTCCGAGCGTGTTGGGGGTGAGGCGGTCCTGGGTCATTGCACACGTCTCCCGTGTGCTCGCTGACACCTGCATCTGCTGCCCGGCGAGTACGGGCTGCAGGTAGGGGCTCCTCTCCGTGCCGGGACCCCGCCAGGAACGCGAGCACCTTACCGATTCAGACGGGCCGCCGTCAATCGATCCCGACACTGCCGCGGTTGCCGGCCGGGTCTTCGACCGATTGACGTGACCCGGGCGTGCAGCGCGGGCCGAGACGCGGAGATGGGGCCTGACACCGGGGGGCCGGTCGCGGCGTCACGGACGTCAGCGAGCCGGCAGCCCTCGTCCCGTCGTCAGGTACACCGCGAAGGTGCCGAGCCAGTGGCCACCGGCGTAGTGCGCACCGGTGACGGCCGCGAGCCCCAGCTGCCGATGGCGCGCGACCGCCGCCTGCAGGGCCGGCCGGCGCTCGTCGTCGCGGGGCAGGCCGGACAGCATCCCTTCCAGCATCCAGGCGCGACTGAGGTTCAGGCCATCGAGGTGCGCCAGCTTGCCGTCGGTCGGGTCGAGCACCACCCCGGGCTCGAGCCACGACGCGTCGGCAACGCCTTTCGGGATGCCGGGCAGGAACCCCGAGAGCCACCGCGAGAACTCCTCGGCCGACAGCACGCGCCGCATCAGGTCCGCTTCCGCGAGGCACGGCGAGACGAAGTCCTGCCCGGAGGGCTCGTACGACAGCGGGCAGCCACGGTCGCCCAGGTAGAACTCGCGCGTGCGCTCGACGAGCAGCCGCTCGAATGCCGGGTCCTTCGCCTGGCGGGCCCAGTCGAGTGCAAGCCCGAAGGCGAATGCCGTCTGCGAGTGCTCGCCCGTGCGGATCGGGCGCGTGAGCTTCGGCAGCCAGTCCGCCAACCGGTTCACCGCTTCGGCTTCCAGGGGCGCGAGCACGCGGGCCCATGCCCGCGCCTGTGCGCCGTCCCACTCGCGCAACTCCATGGTGAGCTGCAGCAGCCACGCAAGACCGTACGGGCGTTCGAACTCCTGTCGCCCGGGCGACTTCAGGTACGCGAGCTCGCCGGCCACGCGCTCGGCGGTGAAGCTCCGCGCCAGTGCCGCTTCGGCCTCCTGCGCCACCGACGTGCCCGGATGGAGGCGCGCCACGCGTGCGAGCAGCCAGTGCCCGTGGACGGCCGAGTGCCAGTCGAAACAGCCGAAGAAGGCGGGCGTCAGCTCGCGCGGCGGCCGCGCGTCGGCGTCGCCGGCCATCGTGTGCGCAATCTTGTTCGGGTACTCCTGGTGCACGCACGCCAGGGCCAGTCCGGCCAGCTTCTCGGCCGGGGCCGCACCCATCGCGGGCCCGCCCGTCATCTGCATGGTCAGGAGGATCGCCGGGAGCATGGCGCAGTGTACGCGCAGTACGGGTTCGGCGATCCTGCGGCGCCCAAAGTGTGCAATGCTCTCGCATCGTGGCCCGCAATCGTCGTGACTTCCTCGCCCTCGGCGTGGCCGGTCTCGTGTCGCTGCGTCCCTGCCGCGCCGCACAGGCCCGGACCCTCGCCGCCGTCCAGCCGGTCGGCTTCAAGGTCGGTGTCACCGACTGGAACCTGCGCAAGGAGGCCAATCCCGAGTCGTTCGCGCTCGCCAAAGCCATCGGGTTCGATGGCGTGCAGGTCAGCCTTGCGCGCGGCCGCGGTGCCGAGCGGCAGCCGATCACGCAGGACGTCGTGCAGGGGTATCTCGCCGAGTCTCGCGCTCACGGCGTGCCGATCACCTCCACGTGCCTGAACATCCTGCACACGAACTACCTGAAGGCGGACCCGCTCGGGCCGCAACGGGTGTCGGAAGGCATCGCGCTTACCAGGGCGATCGGCGTGGAGGTGATGCTGCTGCCCTTCTTCGGCGACGGCGCCTTGCAGACGCCGGCGGAGATGGAGCGGGTGGGAGACATCCTGCGGGAACTCGCACCCGAGGCGCGAAAGGCGGGCGTGATCCTCGCGCTCGAGAACACCATCTCGGCACGTGACAACGTGCGCATCATGGACCGGGCGAAATCGCCGGCCGTGCTCGTCTACTACGACGTCGGCAACTCCACGGTGAACGGGCACCAGGTCGTCGAGGAGATCCGCTGGCTCGGCGGCGAGCGCATCTGCGAGGTCCACCTGAAGGACAACCCGCACTTCATGGGCGAGGGGACGATCGACTTCCGATGCGCTCGCCGACATCCGCTTCACGCGCTGGGCCGTACTCGAGACGAGCAGTCCCACGAGGCAACTCGAGGCCGACATGCGCAGGAACCTGGAGTTCACGCGCCGCCTCGTCGCCAGGCGGAACGCCCGGGGCTGATGAATCGACGCACGGACACGTCGAGGCCGCGCTTCCGCTTCACGGCGGCCGGTGCCCTGCTGCTCGCGGTGGCCTCGTGGCCGCTCCTGGCGACACAAGCCCCGCGCCCGGCACTTCCCCGCCTGCACGACACCACCGAGATCCCGCTCGCGCTGTTCGAGGTGCCCGACGGCTTCGAGGTCACCCTGTGGGCCGGCGCCGACATGGTCCGCAACCCGACCAACATCGACGTGGACAAGGATGGGCGCATCTGGGTCGCCGAAGGCGTCCGCTACCGGCATCGCCATGCACGCCAGCCCGAAGGCGACCGCATCGTCGTGCTGCAGGACACCAACGGCGACGGCCGCGCCGATGCGTCCCACACCTTCGTGCAGGAGCCGGCGCTCGTCGCCCCGCTCGGCATCGCCGTCATCGACGACAAGATCGTCGTCTCGCAGCCGCCCGACCTGATCGTGTACACGGACGTGGATCGCAACCTGCGCTTCGAGCCCGCCGTCGACAGGCGCGAGGTGCTGCTCACCGGCTTCCAGGGCAAGAACCACGACCATTCGCTGCACTCGGTGACGGTCGGCCCCGACGGCAAGTGGCTGTTCAACTCCGGCAACATGGGCGCGCGGTTCACCGACCGCTCCGGCCGCACGTTCACCTCGTTCAGCAGCTACCGTGCCGACCCGATCGGCCCGTTCACCTTCCCGCACGACTCGGCCAGGCTCGCCGGCGCCCGCAGCGACGACGGGCACGTGTACGTCGGCGGGTTCACGGCGCGCATGAATCCCGACGGCACGCAGGTCGAGATCATCGGCCACAACTTCCGCAACAGCTACGAGCAGGCGATCACCTCACTCGGTGACGTCTTCCACAGCGACAACGACGACCCGCCCGCCTGCCGTGTGAGCTGGATGATGGAGTACGCGAACTTCGGGTTCGCGTCCAACGACGGACTGCGAACCTGGCAGGCAGACAGGCGTCCGGGGCAGTCGGTGCCTGTCGCGCACTGGCGACAGGACGATCCCGGCATCGCGCCAGCCGGCGACGTCTACGGCGGCGGCTCGCCTACCGGTGTCGTGTTCTACGAGAACGGCGCGCTGGGCGCCGGGTGGGTCGGCACCCTGTTTGCCGCCGAGCCGGGACGCAACGCGATCTTCGCGTACGCCCCGCGACGTGAAGGTGCCGGCTTCCGCCTCGAGCGCCGTACCTTCATGGCCTCGAGCGCCGAAGGCCAGTGGGCCGGCACCGACTTCACCGGCGGCCCGCAGTCGACGACCGCAGAGGTGGGGACGCTGTTCCGCCCGTCCGACGTCGCCGTCGGTGCGGACGGCGCCCTGTACGTGAGTGACTGGATCGACCCGATCGTCGGCTTCCACCAGGATCTGGACGATGCGTCGTCGGGGGCGATCTACCGGGTGGCGCCACGCCGCTTCGTTTCGCGCGCACCGGCAATCGATGCCGGCACCATCGAAGGACTCGTCGTCGCGCTGCGCTCCCCTGCGGTCAACGTGCGCGCCATCGGCTTCGAAGGCCTGAAGGCACGTGGGGACGCGGCGGTCGAGGCAGTCGCGAGCCTTCTCACGGACGCCAACGAGTACATGCGTGGACGGGCGATGTACCTGCTGCACCAGCTCGGCGACCAGGGCCGGCGGCGCGCCGGACGCCCGGACGCGCAGCCCGATCCGGCGATGCGCATCGCCGCCTTCCGTGCGATGCGTCGCGCGGACATCGACGTGCTGCCGGTCGCGGGAACGCTCGCGCGCGACGCCGACCCGGGCGTCCGCCGGGAGGTCGCCCTCGCGATGCGGGACCGTCGTGCCGCAGCCGCCCTGCCCATCCTCGCCGACGTCGCCCGCGGATTCGACGGCATGGATCGCAGCTACCTCGAGGCGCTCGGCACGGGCGCCACGGGCAAGGAGGCTGCCCTCTACGAACTCCTGCGGCGGGAGCTCGGCGCAGGCGACCCGCGCACGTGGTCGGACGCCTTTGCATGGATCGCCTGGCGGCTGCATCCGCCTCTTGCCGTCGATGCGCTCGAGACGCGCGCCATGGCTCCAGCGCTGCCACTGCAACAGCGTCGGCGTGCGATGGACGCGCTCGCCTTCATCGACACGCGAGCGGCGTCGGGTGCGATGGTCAGGCTCGCCGCAGCCGACGGACCGCTGCGGGAAGCCGCCACCTGGTGGGTCCTCAACCGCATGTCGAACGACTGGGCCGATCACGAGTTGCTGCCGACGCTGAGGCGCCACCGCATCTACGATCCCGACACCGTCACGCTGCACGATGCGGTGGTCCCGGCAAGAGGACCTGACACGCCGGCGATCGACATGGCGGACGTGCTCCCCCTCACCGGTGACGCTGCGCGGGGCGCGGACGTGTTCACGCGATGCACGATGTGCCACGCCGTCGGCGGCGTGGGGGCCGACGTCGGTCCCGGCCTCGACGGCTGGGCGGGCGGCAAGTCGGCTCAGGTCATCGCAGCTGCCATCGTCGATCCCGACGCCGGCATCGCCCACGGGTATGCGGCAACGACGGTCGTCACAAAGGAAGGGCAGACGATTCAGGGCCTGATCATCAAGGAGGGCGATCCGCTGATGGTGCGGAGCATGGGCGGTGTCACGCAGATCGTGCCGGTGGCACGCGTGAAGAGCCGTGACCGGATGTCGCGCTCTCTGATGCCGAGCGCCGCGCAACTCGGGATGACCGCCCAGGACGTGGCCGACGTCGTCGCTTTCCTGCGCGCGCACTGATGACGCGCGTCCCCGCTGCAATCGCCGACGGCGCCGGTGGCTTCACGATCGACGCGATCGACGTCGCGCCGCCCCGCGCCGGCGAGGTGCTCGTCGCGATCGCGGCGGCCGGCATCTGCCACACCGACCACGCGTCGCTCTCGTGGAAGCGGCCGCTCGTGATGGGCCACGAGGGAGCCGGCATCGTACAGGAGGTCGGCGCCGACGTGACGCACGTCGCCCCTGGCGACCGCGTGGTGCTGAACTGGTGCATCCCCTGTGGCGCGTGCTTCCAGTGCCGCCGCGGCGAAGCCGTCCTGTGCGAGACCAGCCGCCCTGCGCACGTGATGGAGCGATCGGCCGGCCACGCGCATGCCGAGGGCACGCGCTGGCGCGGCCAGCCGATCGACAGGTCGTTCAACATCGGCACGCTGTCCGGACTCGCGCTCGTGCGCAGGGAAGCCGTGACGCGCATCCCGGACGCCGTGCCGTTTGCGGCAGCCGCGATCAGCGGTTGCGGCGTGATGACCGGGTTCGGGTCCGTGGTCAATGTCGCCCGGGTGGAACGCGGCGAGCAGGTGGTCGTGCTCGGTTGCGGCGGCGTCGGCCTGAACATCGTGCAGGCGGCCCGTATCGCCGGGGCCGGACGCGTCGTCGCGATCGACAGGCACGCGGCGGCCCTCGACCGCGCGCGGGCGCTTGGCGCGACCCATGCGATCGAGGCTCGCGGCGACGACACCGACATGGAGGACGTCGTCGATCGCGTGCGTGAGCTGACCGACGGGCGGGGTGCCGACTACGCCTTCGAGGCCACGAGCGTGCCCGCGCTCGCGTTCGTGCCGCTGCGCCTCGTGCGTGACGGCGGCCTGGCGCTCCAGGTGAGCGGCATCAACGACCCGGTGACCGTACCCATGCCCTGGTTCATGTGGAACAAGCGATACGTCACGCCGCTCTACGGCGGCTGCGTGCCGTCGCGCGATTTCCCGCGCCTGTTCGACCATTACCTGCGCGGAGACCTGGAGCTGGACGCGCTCGTCACCCGCACCTACCGGCTCGAGCAGCTCGACGAGGCGCTCGACGACATGATGAGCGGCCGGAACGCGAAGGGCGTGATCCTGTTCAGGTAACGGGTAACAGGTATCACGTAACAGGAAGGCAGGTGAGAACAGGAAGCCAGGTGACAGGAGGTCAGGTGACAGGACGCAGGCGACCGGAGGCCAGGCGACGGCGGGCAGGTGGTGGGCGACAGATGACATCTCGCGACTGACAGATGTTCCGAACGATCTGCATCTCCGACCCGCGCTTCGAACGTGACGGCTTGCGGCACGTCACGGTGAAGAGCCCGGCGCTGCGCGGCCGGGGCGACCTGACTGTATGGGCTCCCGCCGACGCCCCGCCGGTTGCGCTCGTCGTCCTCCTGCACGGTGTGTACGGCAGCCATTGGAGCTGGGCGCTGCAGGGCGGGGCGCATCGCACGGCGTCACGCCTCGTCGGCGCGGGCGAGATTCCGGCGTTCGCGCTTGCCATGCCGAGCGACGGATTGCGCGGTGACGGAACCGGGTACCTGCGCCATCCCGACGGAATCGACTACGAGCGCTGGATCGTCGAGGAAGTGCCGGTGGCGGCCCGAGAAGCGCTGCCCGTTCTTGCCGGCGCCGCACCGCTGTTCATCGCCGGCCTCTCGATGGGCGGCTTCGGCGCGCTTCGCATCGGCGCCAGGTACGCCGACCGGTTCCGTGGCATTTCCGGTCACTCCTCGATTACGCACGTGTCCCAGATGACGCAGTTCGTCGAGGAACCGCTCGAGACGTTCGGCACCGACCCCGTGGACGCGTCCGTCCTGGACGCCATCCTCGCAGCGGGCAGCGCGCTGCCGCCGCTGCGATTCGACTGTGGGGCCGCCGACCAGCTGATCGAGGAGAACCGCGCGCTGCACGCCGCCCTGCGTGAGCGAGGCGTCCCGCACGTGTACGAGGAGTTCCCCGGCGCTCACACCTGGGCCTACTGGGAGGAGCGCCTGCCCGAGACGCTGCGCTTCTTCGGGCGCGCGCTGGCAGCCGAACGCTAGCCGGGCGGTCACCCGGCGGCGACGAACACGGCAACTCGGGGCATAATGGCGCCCGCCATTCCCGACACACATGTCTGCGCTGCCTCGCTTCGAGCACGAGTCCGACGACGATCTGCACCTCGAGAGCCTCGGCGGTCGCATGGGGTTCCTCGAGCACCTCGAGGAGCTGCGGCGACGGCTCATCGTGTCGCTCGTGGCGATCGCCGTGGGGTTCTGCGGCAGCCTCTTCTTCGCCGAGGAGATCTTCACGTTCGTGATGACGCCGCTGCGCGACGCGCTCCCGCCGGGCGGCCACCTCGTGTACATGGACGGCGCCGAGATGTTCGTGGTGTCGCTGCAGATTTCCTTCCTCGCCGGAGTGGTGGTCGCCGCGCCGGTCATCATGCTGCAGGCGTGGCTGTTCATCGCGCCCGGCCTGTACGTGCACGAGAAGCGGCTCGCCATCCCGTTCGTGCTGTCGGCCACGCTCTGCTTCGTCGGCGGCGCCGCCTTCTCGCACTACGTCAGCTTCCCGGCCGCCTCGCGGTTCTTTGCCAGCTTCGCAACCGGCTTCGTGGAGTTCCAGCCGCGCGTCTCGTCCGCGTTGTCGCTCTACATACGGATGCTGCTCGCCTGCGCGTTGGCATTCCAGCTCCCCACCGTGACGATGTTCCTCGCGCGGATGCGACTGGTGACCGCGCGCTGGATGCTGCGCAACTTCAAGTACGCGGTGCTCGGCGTCTTCGTCATCGCGGCGCTCGTCACGCCGGACGGCAGCCCGGTCAGCCAGGTGACCCTTGCCGTACCGATGCTCGCGCTCTACGTCCTCAGCATCGGCGTCGCTTTCGTGTTCGCGCCGAGACGCCGACCATCGACATAGGCGTCCTCGTGGGTGAAGACGTCGGCCTTCGTCCGAGGCTCGCCCGTCGGGCAAGGCCCGACGGCTACGTATAGGGGCCGTTTCCCCTGGCCGGCGTCTCCGCGTCCCCGGCGTGCGCCGCGTCCACGTTCCCCGTTTCGCGTTTCACGCTCCCCCGCTCCCCCGCTTCCCGCTCCCCGCTCCCCGCTTCCAGCGTCCAGTACACTCCCCCTGTGCCGAAATCGTCTTCGCGGCCCAGCTGGCTGCTGCCCGTCCTCGTCGCCGCGACCGTCCTTGCCGTCGCCTCGTTCACGAACGTGCTGCCCGGCGATCCGGGGGTCGCGCGCTTCATCCAGCGCCTCGGGATCGGGCCGGCGCCTGCCACCTGGATCACGTCACTGGTCACCAAACCATATGTCTACGGCCTGCTGGCCGCCGGACTCATGATCGCTACGTGGCGGGGGCGGCTTCGCGGACTCGTGGCCACCGCTGTGCTGATGCTCGTGTGGTGGTTCGGGGGCGAGCCCTTGAAGGAGGTGGCCAGCCGCCCGCGCCCGACCACGGCGCACGTCGAGGTCGTGCGCCCGTCGAGCGGGTACTCGTTCCCCTCCACGTTCGCCACCGCATGGTTCAGCGCCTGGCTGCCCGTAGCCGTGTACGGCTGGCGCACGCGCCAGCGCAGCGGCGGCCTGGCGCTCGCCGTGCTCGGCAGCGTCGCGATGCTCGCCGGGGCCTGGGCGCGCATCCGTCTGGGCGCTCACTGGCCGAGCGACCTCCTGATGACGTTTGCGCTCGTCTGGGCGACGTTTGCACTGATCGAGATCGGCGTGGCCCGCCTCGATACCGCGTGATGCCCCGCGGACCCGCGACGATTGAACGCCGCTTCGTGGCCGATCGGGGTGATGAGCGCCTCCGGCTCGATCAGGCCGTGATGCGGCGCCTCGCCGACGAGCCGGGCCTGTCGCGGACACGCGTCCAGCGCTGGCTCGACGCCGGCCTCATCGCCGTCAACGGCGCCACCGGCCGGCGCGCCTCGTCGTCGCTGCGCCACGGCGACGAGGTGGTGGTCACGCTGCCGAAGCCGCGCTTCCGCAAGGTTCACGCGCCCGAGCCAATCGACGTACCGGTGCTCCACGAGGACGAGTGGCTCGTCGTCGTGAACAAGCCTGCGGGAATGGTGAGCCACCCGACGGGACGCTTGCAGTCGGGCACGCTGTTCAACGCGCTGCTGCACCAGGCTCGCGCCTGGGACGACGTCACCGCGCGGCCCGGCCTGGTGCATCGGCTCGACAAGGGCACGTCAGGGGTGCTGCTCGTGGCGAAGTCACGGGCCGTGCACGCGCGCGCTGCGCGCATCCTCGCGACCGAGCACGCCACCAAGACGTACCTCGCCGTGGTGCTCGGCCGGCCGCCGGAGGAGGCGACGTTGACCTACCCTCTCGGCAAGGTCGCGGAACGACCGCCCCGCGTCGGCGTCGTGGAAGGCGGCTGGCCGAGCGTGACGTGGGTCCATCGCCTGCAGTCCACGTGGCCGATGCCGGCCGGCCTGGCGCTGCTCGAGTGCACGCTCGGCACGGGGCGTCTGCACCAGATCCGCGCCCACCTGCTCGCCGCGGGGTGGCCCATCGCCGGTGACCCGATTTATCGCAGCGCCAGGGCCGACGCGAGGCTGCCCGACGCGACGCGCGCGCAGGTGGAGGCGCTCGACGGGCAGGCGCTGCACGCCTGGCGGCTCACGATGCCCCACCCGATGACGGGCGCCCTCCTCGACGTGACTGCTCCCGTCCCGGCACGCCTGCAGGCCCTCGGCGTCAACCCAGGTGGATCCTGGGACGCCAGTTGGGGTCGGACTCGACCTGGCGCAGGACCTCACGCGTGACCGGCGCCGTGTCGCCCTCCCCGAGCGCCATGTACTTGAGCAGGTACGCGATCGGATTGCCTTCCGTCCAGCCGAAGTAGGCGTGCGGCACGCGACCCGTGCGATCGCGCACGTGCAGCAGCAGCGCCGCGATCGCATTGGGCACCGCCGGGCTCTTGCAGCGCAGCACGCGGTACGGCCCGATCTGCACGCCGGTCACGTCGAGCACGTCGTCGACGAATTCGGAGGCGTCGCCGGGCTGCACCTCGAGGAACAGCACGTTGTTCAGCGACTCGAGATGGTGGCTGCTGCGTGCTTCCCGCCATTTCGCCGCGTACTCGGCCTCCTGGCCGGTGTCGGGGCGGTTGGCGATCACACGGACCGTCGGTGCGGTCAGCGTGTCGAGCCAGCTGCTCGCGACGTCGTCGAAGCGCACCTGCGTGATGCGCAGCTCGGTGCTTCGCAGCACGCGCGAGGTCAGCGAGGACACGACGATGGCGACGATGAAGAAGGTGGCGATCTTGATGCCGTCGGGGCGTTCCACGACGTTGGTCACGGTCGTGTAGACGAATACGAGCGTGATGATGCCGAACCCGACGACGTAGCCCTGGTGCCTGCGCGCGTGGATCGTGGTGGCGAGCGCCGCCGAGGTCATCAGCACGAGCACGCCGGTCGCGTACGCGCCACCCTGCGCCTCGACATCGGCCCGGAAGACCAGCGTCACGACACACGTCACGAGCAGGATGATCAGCACGAGCGGGCGCGTCGCACGCACCCAGTCCGGCGCCATGCCATACCGCGGCAGGTACTTGGGGATGAGCGTGAGCAGGCCCGCCATCGCCGAGGCGCCAGCGAACCACAGGATGGCGATCGTCAGGAAGTCGTAGACGGTGCCGAACCCGTGACCGAGATCCCGGTGCGCCAGGTACGCCAGCGCCCGGCCGCGCGCTTCACCACCCTCGGCGAACGCCTCGACCGGGATGTTGAGCGTGGTCACGATGCTGCTCGCGAGCAGGAGCACGCTCATGATGAGTGCGGCGCTCGTCAGCAGGCGTCCCGTGCCGCGGATGCGGCCCGCAGGCCGTTCCGCCGTGTCGCCCGGCTCGCCCCGTACGAGCGGCATCACCGCGACGCCGGTCTCGAAACCCGAGAGGCCGAGCGCGAGCTTTGGAAAGACGATGAGCGCGAGGGCGGCCATCATCATCGGATTGCCGTGCGAGGTCCACAGCGCGCTGCGCCAGTTGGCGAAGTACTCCGGATGGTGCAGCACCGACCACAGCTCGACCGCCAGCACGATGACGTTGCAGGCCAGGTAGCCGAGCACGATGACGACGGCCAGCCCGATCGCCTCGCGGAATCCCTTGAGGAACACCGCGCCGAGGCCCAGCAGGAGGACGAGGGTGACCCAGATCGGATGGTCGAGCCAGGCCGGCGCGAACGGGTTGTGGATGATGTGCTCGGTGGCGTCGGCCGCCGAGAGCGTGATGGTGATCACGAAGTCGGTGGCGGCAAACCCGAGGAGCACGAGCACGAGCGCCTTGCCGCGCCAGCGGGGCAACAACTGCTCGAGCAGTGAGATGCTGCCCTGCCCGTGCGGGCTCAGCGCGGCGATCCGCCGGTAGACCGGCAGTGCGCCGAACAGCGTCAGCGCGATCAGCACGAGGGTGGCGATCGGCGAGAGGATGCCGGCGGCCAGGAAGGCGATGCCCGGCTGGTACCCGAGCGTCGAGAAATAGTCGACGCCGGTGAGGCACATCACCTGCCACCAGGGTGCCGTGTGGGCCGGGGCGTGGTGGCCAGCCGCGCTTTGCGGCTGAAGGTCCGAGAGCAGCCAGGCCCGAAGGGTCGTCGTCGTCACAGAAGGCGCACCGAGCCTCGGGGAAGGAACCCGCCGGGCGCGGCGATCGTCAACAGTACGCTCAGGGCGGCCTCGCGGCAAGACGCGCCACCCGCGGGTCGTCCCGGCCAAGTACAATTCCCCAATCCGGCGGAGGCACCGGTCGTGCCGTCCGTCCGACGCCGGAGGAGGCCTGCCCGATGTCCGTCCTTGCGTCTGCCCCCGTGATTCCGGTCACCCGGACCGCGTCGCCCCGCCCGCGTCCTGCGCAGGATGCGCTGGGGTTCGGCAAGTACTTCGCGGACCACATGCTCCTGGTGGACTACGCCGAGGGTCGTGGATGGACGGACGCGCGCATCGTCCCGTATGGTCCGCTCACGCTCGACCCGGCCGCGTCGGTGCTCCACTACGGACAGGCGATGTTCGAGGGCCTCAAGGCCTACCGCATGGCCGACGGGCGCATCGCGCTCTTCCGGCCCGACCGCAACGCTCACCGCATGGCGACGGGCGCCGCGCGCCTGTCGATTCCGGCGATCGACGAACAGCTGTTCGTGCAGGGCATCGCGCAACTCGTGGCGGCCGACGCCGACTGGGTGCCCTCGGCGCCGGGCACCGCGCTGTACGTGCGCCCCACGATCATCGCCACCGAGCCGTTCCTCGGCGTGCGCGCGTCGCAGTCGTACCTGTTCTACGTGATCACCGGCCCGGTGGGCGCGTACTACGCCGGCGGGCTGAAGCCGGTGCGCATCTGGGTGGAACGCGAGCGCGTGCGCGCGGTGAAGGGCGGGATCGGCGCGGCAAAGGCCGCGGCCAACTACGTGGCGAGCCTGCAGGTCGCGGAGGAGGCGAGGGCTCGCGGCTGCGATCAGGTGCTCTGGCTCGATGCGATCGAGCACGAGTACCTCGAGGAAGTCGGCACGATGAACCTGTGCCTCGTGATCGATGGCGTGCTGGTGACACCGCCGCTCGGCGGCAGCATCCTGCCGGGCATCACCCGCGACACGGTCCTGACGATCGCGCGGGACTGGGGCCTGCCGGTCGAGGAGCGTCCCGTGTCGATGACCGAAGTGCGCGAGGCACACGCCCGGGGCACGCTGCAGGAGGTGTTCGGCGTCGGCACCGCGGCCGTGGTGTCGGTGGTCGGCACGCTTGCCAGCGACGAGGGCGACCTCGTGATCAACGGCGGCGAGCCGGGCACGATCGCGCAGCGGCTGTACGACGCCATCACGCGGCTGCAGTACGGCCTCGACCCGGATCCCCGCGGCTGGCGCGTCGTCATCTGATGCGCCTGCCGCTGTATCAGGTCGACGCGTTCGCATCGGCGGTATTCCGCGGCAATCCGGCGGCCGTCGTCCCGTTGGCGTCGTGGCTGCCGGACGCCACGATGCAGGCGATCGCCAGCGAGAACAACCTGGCCGAGACCGCGTTCTTCGTGCGCACCGGGCCGGCGCGTTACGACCTGCGCTGGTTCACACCCGAGGTCGAGATGGACCTGTGCGGGCACGCGACACTCGCAGCCGCGTACGTGCTGGCCGAGCGGCTTGGGGACGCGTCGCCTGCGGTGACGTTCGATACGCGCAGCGGGCCGCTCGTCGTCGGCCACGCGGGCGGCGAGTACACGCTCGATTTCCCGTCACGACCGCCGACGCCGCTCGCCCGCGACCCGCGGATCGCGACGGCACTCGGCGCCGAACCCGATGAGTGCTGGCTCGCGCGCGACGCCATGGCCGTCTACGGCAGCGAGGCGGACGTGCGAGCGCTCGCGCCCGACATGGGGAAGCTGCAGGCGCTCGACGTCTTCGCGGTCATCGCGACGGCTCCTGCGGACCCGAAGCACTCGCCCGGCGCCGACTTCGTCTCGCGGTTCTTTGCGCCCGGCGCCGGCGTACCGGAGGATCCGGTGACCGGGTCGGCCCACTGCACGCTCGTGCCGTACTGGGCCGGACGGCTGGGCAAGACGACGCTGGAAGCGCGGCAGGTGTCGCGCCGCGGCGGAAAGCTCCGCTGCGAGCTCGCGGGCGACCGCGTGCGCATGACGGGGCGCGCGGTCTGCTATCTCGAAGGGTCGATCGAATTCTGACCCTCGCCGTCCGTTCCGATAGAATCGCCGCGTGGCGGTGACTCTCGGTCTCACTCGCTTGCTCTCGTCGGGCCGTCTCGATGGCGCCCGCGTCGGACTGGTCGCCAATCCGTCGTCTGTCGATCAGGAATTCGTGCACGCGCTCGACCAGGTCGCGCGGGCCGGGGGCGTGGCGCTCGGCGCGATTTTCGGCCCGCAGCACGGCTTCCACTCGACGCTGCAGGACAACATGATCGAGACGCCACACGCCGAGGACGCGCGGCGCCGCGTACCGGTCTACTCCCTCTACAGCGAGACACGCGAACCGACCGACGAGATGCTCGAAGGGCTCGACGCGATCGTCGTGGACCTGCAGGACGTCGGCACGCGCGTCTACACGTTCGTGTACACGATGGCGTACTGCCTGCGGGCGGGTGCCCGCAAGGGCATTCCGGTCATCGTGTGCGATCGGCCCAACCCGATCGGCGGACGAACGGTCGAGGGTCCGATGCTGCAGCCGGGGTACGAGTCGTTCGTCGGGCTGTACCCGATTGCACTCCGGCACGGGCTGACGGTCGCCGAACTGGCGACGATGTTCAACGAGCAGTTCGGGATCGGCGCGCAGCTCGAGGTCGTCTCGATGGAGGGCTGGGCACGCGGCCAGTGGTGGGACGAGACGGGCGTGCCGTGGGTGATGCCGTCGCCGAACATGCCGACGCTCGAGACGGCCGTCGTCTATCCCGGCATGGTGCTGTTCGAGGGCACATCGATGTCGGAGGGGCGCGGCACGACGCGGCCGTTCGAGCTCGTGGGTCATCCTGGCATCGACGCCGACTCGTTCGCCGCGGGGCTGAACGCGCAGCAGTTGCCGGGCGTCCACTTCCGGCCGGCCTACTTCGAGCCGACCTTCCAGAAGCACGCACGCGTGACGTGCGGCGGCTGCCAGCTGCACGTGACCGACCGCGAGCGGTTCCGGTCGGTGGACGCGGCGGTTGCGCTGCTCTGCGCGTTCCGGGATGCGCTGCCCGATGGCCGGCTCCCCTGGCGGCCGCCGCCCTACGAGTACGAGCACGAGAAGATGCCGATCGACATACTCGCCGGGTCCGATGGGCTGCGGCGCGCGATCGACGCCGGGGCGAGCCCACAGGAAGTCAGCGTGACGTGCAGGCTCGACGCAGGTTCATTCGACGTGATGCGCACGTCGTCGTTGTTGTATCAGTGAAGCAGACGGCCGGCCGCCACAGCCGGTCCACTTACCCACGACGTGCGTTCAATGTCGTGCGTCGACCGGAGATGATCATGCGCCGCCTCGTTTCGTTCAGTTCTGCCATCGCCCTTTCGCTCTCTCTGACTCCTGCCCTCGTCGCGCAGACGCGCGGAGGTGACACTGCGGCAGTCACGCAGGCGGAGGCCGGCTTCGTCCCGCTCTTCGACGGCAAGACGCTGAATGGCTGGACGCTGGTCGGCGGCCGCGGCGAGGGATATGGCGTGAAGGATGGCGTGCTCTACTGCGCGAAGGGTGGCGGCGGGAAGCTGATCACCGACAAGGAGTACAGCGACTACGTGCTGCGCTTCGAGTTCAAGATGCCGCCCGAAGGTTCCAACAACGGCCTTGGCATCCGCGCGCCGCGCGAGGGCGACGCCGCGTACCAGGGCATCGAGCTGCAGATCATCGACGAAGCGGCAGCGCTCTCGGGCAAGTGGGGCAAGCTGAAGGACACGCAGTATCACGGCAGCGTGTACGACGTCATCGCCGCAAAGCGCGGCGCGATGAAGCCTGCCGGCCAGTGGAACCAGCAGGAGGTCACCGTCAACGGGCGGCAGGTGAAGGTCGTGCTGAACGGGCAGACCATCCTGGATGCGAACCTCGATTCGGTGACCGACCCGGAGGTTCTGAAGAAGCACCCGGGGCTGCAGCGCACCACCGGCCACATCGGTTTCCTCGGCCACAACGACTACATCGAGTTCCGCCACATCCGAATCAAGGAACTCTGACGTCTTACTGTTGCGCGGCAGTCGAAGGCGAGACGCCCAGAAACGTCTCCAGGCTGCCGTGCACCGCCTCGGCCCCCCACAGCGTCCTGTAGACCTCCACCAGACGCTCGCGCGTGACCACGCGCATCGCCACGCGATTGGCCAACTGCTCGGTCTGCAGGTACGGGTGGTTGGTCGAGATCCAGACGTGTCCGAGTTCGTGGGCGAGCGCCGCTTCCAGCTGGGCGGCCGGCAAGGCCGCGACGAACCGGCTCTCGACGCTGAGCTCGAACGAGTCGCGGTGACCGCCCCGGGCGCGTACCGACATCGTCCGCGGGTCGCGCTCCACCACACGCACCACCACGGGGGCAGCAATCCCGAGGCGCTCGCGCAGCCCGTCCACGAGTTGCTGGGCCTGCCGCGCCATGCGCTCCTGCTCTGTCGTCGCGGTGGCGAACCCGCCTGACGCGAACACGACGAACCCCGTCAGTAACGCGATCGTGAAGGACTTACACACCCGCGGATAAAGGCTGCACAGCCGCCGGGGCGCGCCGATCGCGGTTCTTGCGGCTGGAAGCGGTTCGAACAGGCGCTCCTGCAACGACTTGCACTGCTGACCGGGCGCCGGCACGCCGCTTGCCTCTGTTATGGGCATAATCCGGCCTCGGTGGATGAGGTCGGTTGGTTCATCACCGTCGCCGATGCGACGAGAGACGGAGGCATCATCATGAAGAAGTTCACTGGTACGTTCGCGTCCTTCGCAGTGATCACCGCTCTTGCGACCCCGGCCTTTGCGCAGGCTCCGCAGCCCCAGCCGGCCCCCGCGCCGCAGACGCAATCAACGACGGAAGCCCCCGAGCGGCAGGACCCGTCCACCCGCCCGCAGTCGCCGGAGCATCAGTCTCCGAAGATCGACATGTCGGCCCAGCGGGACGACAGCGCGACGGCCGACAAGAACATGGTCACCGGCGAACTGGTGAAGGTGGACACCGACCTGATGGAGCTCACCATCAAGGCCGCCGATGATTCCGAGCACACGTTCCGCTACGCCGACAGCACCAAGGTCGAAGGGGCGGAAGGACAGGTCTCCGGTCTCGCCACCAAGGCTGGCCAGCTCGTGACGGTGCACTACACCCAGGGCGCCGGCGACTCGCGCATCGCGAACAAGGTCACCTTCGACGCGCCCAAGAACTGACGACACACGTCCGTCGCACGCACGCGAGGACGAGCATCGGCCCTGTCTCCTCCGGAGGCAGGGCCTTTCTGCATTATGGGGACCGTCGCGCCGCCCATTCAAGCACGGCCGCGGGCGTGCTCACCCTTGCGCGTCGCGCAGGGTCTGGCGCACCGGATCCGGAAGGAGCCGTGTGCCCTGCTTCCAGCACGTGCCGCACTCGGCGCAGTCGAAGTAGTGGATCGTCAGCTGCGGCATCGATGCGGCCTGCGTCCGGAACGCACCCGAGCCCGATTCCGAGTGGACATGCACGAGCGGCTCGCCGCAGTCCGGGCAGTCGGGGATCCGGGCAGGCGGCAGCGTGGTCGAAGCGTCGGTCACATTCACCCTCGCGTCTGGGCGATGTCGAGCGTGCGTGCTGGCGCGGTCGGGAGTTCCGGCCGCAAGTGGTGCCGCTCGAGGTGTGAGCGCAGGATGGTGAACGCCCGCCTCGGCGTGTCTGCGCGCTCCATCAGCCGCAGGTCGTCCGGGTGAATCGCGCCCCAGTCGGCCAGTGGTTCGAGGCTGAGGACCCGGTCCCAGTAGGCGGACCCGTACAGGATGACCTTGATGTCCTTGGCGAGCTTCTGTGTCTGCATCAGCGTGAGGATCTCGAACATCTCGTCGAGCGTCCCGAAGCCGCCCGGGAACAGCACGAGTGCCTTGGCAAGATAGGCGAACCAGAACTTCCGCATGAAGAAGTAATGGAACTCGAAGTGGAGCCGCTCGCTGATGAAGGCGTTGGCGCCCTGCTCGAACGGCAGCCTGATGTTCAGGCCGATGCTCTTGCCACCCGCCTCGTGTGCACCCCGGTTGGCGGCCTCCATGATGCCGCCGCCCCCGCCCGAGCAGACGACGAAGCGGTGCAACTCGGTGTCGAGTTCCGCGGTCCACTCGGTGAGGAGGCGTGCCAGGGTGCGCGCATCCTCGTAATACTTCGACCATTCGAGCGCCTTCTCGGCACGCTGGACCTCGTCGGCAGACGCACGCGCCTTGCCGGTCGACTTGCCGCGGACCCGGAGCAACTGCATCTCGCGCTTGACCTCGGCGCGGCTGCGGATGCGCGCCGACCCGAAGAACACGACGGTGTCCTTGATGCCCTGCTCGGTGAACCGGCGATGGGGCTCGAGATACTCGGCGAGGATGCGCAACGGCCGCGCGTCGTCGCTCTGCATGAATTCGGGGTTCAGGTATGCCAGCGGATGGCTGCTCATCGGCGAACGTTCCCGGCGTGAAACCATCACGGTAGCAGAGCGCGTCCGCGATGTCAGAGCCCCGGGCGCTCGCGGCCGCCGCACCTCAGCCGTCGAGGAGCGTGCGCGCGATGCGCTGGTAGTCCTCGACCGCGCGGTGCAGATCGGCAATCGCCACCGACTCGTGGTCGGTGTGCGCGACATGAATGGATCCGGGGCCGTACATCAGCCGGGTGCCCCACGCCTCGAGGAGCGGCGCGTCCGTCGTGTAACCAACGACTTCCGTCTCGAAGCCGTCGAGGCCGGTCATGTGCAGCGGCGGCACGTGATAGACGTACTCGACGGCGGCCAGCGGCCGCACGACCTCGAGCGCCGCCAGCACGGTTTCGTGCGGCGTGACGATGCGGAACAGCAGGTCGGCAGACGCCGACGGCGCGATGACGTTGGGCGCGACGCCGCCGCTGATGGCGCCGATGTTCACCTGCGTGGGCCCGAGCACCGGGTCGTCCGGCAAGGCCAGCGCGCGAACCTGCTGCAACGCGTCGAGCAGCTTCTCGATCGCCGACTCGCCGAGCTGCGGATAGCCGGAGTGCGCCGCGCGGCCGCTCGCGTGCAGCCGCACGCGCAAGGCGCCGCGGTGGCCGAGGGCGAGCCTGCCTTCGGTGGGTTCGCCGTTGACGAGAAAGCGCGTCTCGCCGGTGGACAGCTCATCGGCCACCATCGCGCCGTCGCTGCCGCGCTCCTCTCCCACGACGAACAGCAGTCCGACACGGGTCTCGCCGGCCGCTCGCAGCGCCTCGGCGGCCGCGAGTTGCGAGGCCAGGATGCCCTTCGCGTCGCAGCTGCCGCGCCCGTGGATGCGTTCGCCTTCGACGCGGCTCGGGATGAACGGCGGCACGCAGTCCATGTGGGTCGAGAAGACGACCTCTGGCGTGCCCACCGTGGCCAGCAGGTTCACCCGGCGATCGCTGACGACCTGGCGCTTCACGGTGTACCCACGCTGCTCGAGCACCTCGCCGACGAGCGCACACACCACGGCTTCCTGGCCCGTGGTGCTTTCGATGTCGACGAGCCGCCGCGTCAGGCCGACGACGTCTAGCGGATCCATCGTTCGAGCTCGGTGCGCGTGTCCGTCCGCCCGTCCCGGTACTTGACGATCACCGGGGTGGCCAGCGAGAGCTTCCACTCCACGCCAGGCCCGTCGGTCACCGCGCGAGCACCCGGCACGACGACCGCGCCCTCCGGAATGACCAGCGGCTGCCCCTCTTCGGGCCGGATCACGCGGCCATTCGGCAGGTCGTACACCGGCGTCGAGCCCGTGAGGATGGTGCCGGCGCCGATCACGGCGCGCGCCTTGATCACGGCGCCCTCGTAGATCCCCGTGTTGCCGCCCACGAGTACGTCGTCCTCGACGACGACCGGAAGCGCACCGACCGGCTCGATCACGCCGCCGATCTGGGCCGACGCGCTCAGGTGGACCCGCGCGCCGATCTGGGCGCAGGAGCCGACGAGCGCGTGGGAGTCGATCATCGATCCCTCACCGACGTACGCCCCGATGTTGACGAAGGCCGGCGGCATCACGATGACGCCTGCCGCCACGTACGCGCCGTCCCGCACGGAGGTGCCGCCCGGGACGATGCGGACGCCGCTCGGCATGGAGAAGGCGCGGAGCGGCAGGGTGTCCTTGTCGAAGAAGGGCCAGCGGCCGTGATCCATCGACGCGTCGGCGAGATCGCCCACGCGGAAGCCGAGCAGGATGCCCTGCTTGACCCAGCCGTTCACCGCCCACCCTGTGGGCGGGCCCTGGGCCCGCCCCGCGGCCCGCC
>JAEYZV010000680.1 GCA_023427865.1 Acidobacteriota bacterium | reverse complement strand
GGTAGGGCGCGTTCCCCGAACGCGCCTACGCGGCGGGTTTCGTGCGAGGCCGTTGCGCGGTGAGCAGGTAGTGCAGCGCGCTGAAGATCGTGATGGCAAGCGAGGCCGCGAAGAACAGCGACGGCACGCGTGACGGCATCGCCAGCCAGTTGAAGACGAGCGTGACCACGCCGGTGGCCACGAACGTCGCGGTCGCGAGCTTGCCCCAGATCGACGGATAGAACGTGCGCGGCCCCAGCGCGAGGTTGACGATCGCCACGGTGAGCACGATGCCGAGGTCGCGGCTCACGATGACGACCGTGAGCCACAGCGGCATGCGGTGCGTCAGGTGCGGCAGCGGCAGCGTGAGCACGACGAACATCGTGAGCACGAGCAGCTTGTCGGCCGCCGGGTCGAGCCACGCCCCGAGTGTCGTCGGTCCCGAGCGACGCGCGAAGTAACCGTCGAGCAGGTCGGTCAGCGCCGCGACGAGGAACACCAGCAGCGCCCCACCGACGTAGCCGTACACCAGCAGGATCGCGAACACCGGGATCAGCAGCATCCGCAGCAGCGTCAGCTGGTTGGCAAACGTCAGCACGACGATCCTGCCGGCGCGCGGCCGCTCACCGACGACCGCCGCCGGGCGCCCCGCCGCCGACGGCGCCCGCCTGCTCGGCAAGGCGTGCCAGCCGGTCGACCGCCTCCACGGCTTCGGCACCGGTCATCGGACGCGAGATGCCGAAGACCTGACCTTCGAACGGCTTCATGGCGCCGCTCGCGACGGCGCGCGAGATCGGAAGGTAGAGGGCGTGACCGGCCCGGACGTCCGAGAACGTCAATCGCGCGTCGCGCCATGGCGCCGGAGCCTGCGGCGTGCGTGCGGCGATCAGCGTCAGCACGCGGTTGACGATGGCGGCGAAGTCACCGCGCGTCATTCCCGCCTGCGGCTGGAAGGTGTGGTTGGGATACACCTCCATCGCACCGGCGCGCGCGGCGAGCAGGATGGCCTGCTGCGCCCAATGGTTGCGGCCGTCGGTGAGCAGCACCGTCGGCCTCGCAGCGTCATGCAGCAGCGGGGACAGGCGATGCGCCAACAGCGCGGCCACGTCCCCGCGCGTCACCCTGGGGCTGCCGCCAATCGCCCTGAACTCGGGTGGCAACGCGGCTTCTTCGAGCCTGGTCTCGATGGCGGCCAGGCGATCGGCGAGCCCCGGGAAAGCCGGATCGAGATCGAGCGCACGGCGGTACGAGGCCAGCGCCGCCTCGCTCTCCCCTGCTGCCTCGAGCAACTCGCCGCGCAGCGCGTGCGACCGCGCGTCCTGCGGGTCGAGCGCGAGCGCACGGTCGACGAGGGTGCGTGCCCGGTCGGCGTTGCCGAGCCGGCGCTCGACGCCAGCGAGATCGCGATGGAGGAAGGCGCTCTCGGGCGACGCCTTCACGGCCCGTTCGTAGTGCTCGCGCGCTTCCGCGAGGCGGTTGGCGGTCAACGCCGCCTGGGCCGCCGCAACGTCGCTCTGCACGGCGCGGAACCGCAGGACCTCCACGCGCCGCTGCGCCACCGGGTGTCCGGGCACGCGCTCGAGCAGATCCTGATACGCCTCGAACGCCTCGCCTTCCCGCCCGAGCTCGACGAGCGTCTCGGCGCGGCCCACGAGCGCCGGCACGTAGTCCGGACGCGCCGCCAGCGCACGTTCGAACGACTGCAGGGCCTCGACGTGACGATCGTCGGACAGCTTCACGAAGCCGAGCGCGGCGTGCGACGGGAAGAACGCCGGCGTGCGTCGGAGCAGGTCGGTCAGGGTGCGCTCCGCGGCGCGCGCGTTGCCCGACTGCAGCTGCAGCCAGGCCAGTTCGTGCTGCTGCGCCGGCCGCGCGAGGCGAGCAAGATCCGGCGGGAGGTCCGGCTTCGGATACTCCGGGAAGCGCTCGGTGCCAGGCGCCACGACTGGTGGCGGCACCGTGCGGGCACACCCGGCCGCCAGGGGGAGCAGGAGAACCGCCGCCATCGTCCAGCGGCGCACACACCGCATCACAGCGACAGCCCCTCCTGCAATCGCTGCATCAGCCGGCGCGGTACCTCCGCCTCGATGCTGACGCGGTCGCCGTCGGCATCGTGGCTGAGCACGCGTGCCACGCGGTAGAGGCGCTCGATCGCTTCGCGATCCTCCGCGCGTCCCTGGTTGAACGAGAGCGTCACGCGACGGGTATCGAGGGCCAGCGCGCGTGCGACCTCGGCGAGCAACGTCTCGATGCCCTCGCCACTGGCAGCCGAGATCTGCAGCGAGCCGTCGTAGGCCTGGCGCAGGTGCTCGCGTGCGCCGGCGTCCAGGCGGTCCACCTTGTTGAAGACCAGCAGCGTCGGCACGCCCGAGGCGTCGACTTCACCGAGTACGCGCTCGACCGCCTGCATGTGCCGTTCGTAGTCCTCGATCGACGCATCGACGACATGCAGCAGCAGGTCGGCGTCGGCCACTTCCTCGAGCGTCGCGCGGAACGCTGCCACGAGCGTGTGGGGCAGGCGATCGATGAACCCGACGGTGTCCGAGAGCGCCGCACGCTGCCGGTTCGGCAGCCGCACTTCGCGCGTGAGGGGATCGAGCGTCACGAACAGGGCGTCGGAGGCCACGGCGCTGTCGTCGGTGAGCCGGTTGAACAGCGTGGTCTTGCCCGCATTCGTGTACCCGACGAGCGCCACGGTCGGCACCTCGGTGCGACGACGGCGATCGCGCAACTGGCCGCGACGTCGGCGGACGTGGGCCAGTTCGTCACCCAGCGACTTGATGCGCAGGCGAATGCGCCGGCGATCGGTCTCGAGCTTCGTCTCACCGGGGCCGCGCGTCCCGATGCCGCCACCGAGCCGCGAGAGGGCGGCCGACGCGCCGACCAGGCGCGGCAGGAGGTACCGCAACTGCGCCAGCTCGACCTGCAGCTTGCCCTCGCGGGTGCGGGCCCGCCGCGCGAAGATGTCGAGAATCAGCTGCGTCCGGTCGATGACGCGGCGCTGAAGCACCTTCTCGATGTTGCGCAGCTGCGCGGGAGTCAGCTCGTTGTCGAAGATGACGAGCGAGACCTCCGCCTCGTCGCAGGCCGCCCGCAAGGTCTCCAGCTTGCCCGATCCGATGAGCGTGCCCGGGTCCGGGCGGTCGCGCTCCTGCGTGAAGCGCAGCACCGGCGTCACGCCGGCGGCGTCGGCCAGGCCGGCCAGCTCCTCGAGCGCGTCCTCGACGTGCGTCCGGCGCATCGGCCCCGTGATCAGCCCGACGAGGGCCGCACGCTCGTTCCCTTCCGCGGGTCGCTCTGATTCGGAGGACTCGGTCACGGAAGGCATGTTAGCACCTCGATTCGCGGCTGATCGCCACCTCGACGGGCGTGGCGCCGAGCAGCTCCGTGAGCACCTGCGGCGAGAGGCTGACGAGCAGTCCGCGGGCGCCGCCGTTGATGTGGATCCGCGGCAGCTCGAGCACGCTGCGCTCGACATATGTCGGCAGCGGCTGACGCGTCCCGAACGGCGACGTGCCGCCGAACTGGTACCCCGTCGCCCGCCTGGCGGCCGCCTCCGGGGCTGGCTCGATGCGCCTGACGCCGATCGTCCTCGCGAGCGCCTTCAGCGACACCTCGCGGTCGCCGTGCATGAGCACCAGCAGCAGCCGACCGGTCTCCTCCTGCAGCACGAGCGTCTTGACGACGACATGCTCGTCGACGCCGAGTTCGCGCGCGGACACACGCGTGCCGCCGCGCTCCTCGTATCGGTACGGGTGCTCCTCGAACGACACGCCGGCGGCGCGGAGCGCTCGAAGTGCCGCCGTCGTGCTCACGTCTCCTCCACCGCCGGGTATTCCGCGCGGGCCACCCGCTCGCGCAGCACGTAGCTGACCATGCCCGACAGCACCGCGAGCGTGATCACGCCGACGATGAAGACGCTGCGGATCGAGATGCGGGCGAGCACGCCGGCGGCGATCGGGCTCAGGGCGAGCCCGACCAGTGACGCGCTCGTGAGCAGCCCGAATCCGGTGGACCGCGACTCCTCCGGCACCACGTGCCCGGCCGCCGTGAACGAGGCCGTCATCGCCACTCCGATCGCGAAGCCGAAGACAACGGTGGCGGCCATCAGCATCGCCACCGGCAGTCCGAGGACGAACGGAACGAGGCCCATGGCGGCGGCGAGTGCCGTCCAGCGCAGCAGCGCCCGCGG
>JAEYZV010000596.1 GCA_023427865.1 Acidobacteriota bacterium | reverse complement strand
CCGCCGCCGGCCGCGACGGCCGAGGCCACGACGACGGACGCGACGCCCACGGACGACCTCGCCGCAAGGGCCGCGCGGTTCGCGCCGGCCGACATCGGCGCCGACGTGACGGCGTTGCCCGAGTCGGAGCGGACGACCCTTCGCCATCTCATCGAGGCCTCGCAGGTGCTCGACGGGCTGTTCCTACGGCAGGTCTGGGCCGGCAATCCCGCGCTGCTGCTGGAGCTGGCGCAGGACCGCTCCCCGCAGGGCGAGTCGCGGTTGCGGTACTTCATCCTGAACAAGGGCCCCTGGTCGCGCCTCGACGGCGACGCGCCGTTCCTGGACGGCGTCGGCGAGAAGCCAGGGGGGGCGAACTTCTATCCGGCCGACGCCACGAAGGCCGAGATCGAGAAGTGGATGGCAGGCCTGCCCGCGGCCGAAAGGGCGCGCGCGCAGGGGTTCTTCACCGTAGTCCGCCGCGGCCCGGACGGCCGCTTCCAGCTCGTGCCCTACTCCATGGAGTACCAGGGCGAGCTCGTGCAGGCCGCCGCGCACCTGCGCGCCGCCGCGGCCGCCACCACGCAGCCGTCGCTGAAGGCGTTTCTCGAGTCGCGCGCCGACGCGTTCTTCAGCAACGACTACTATGCGAGCGACGTCGCGTGGATGGAGCTCGAAGGGTCGATCGAGCCGACGATCGGTCCCTACGAGGTCTACGAGGACACGTGGTTTGCGGCAAAGGCCGCCTTCGAATCGTTCATCACGCTGCGCGACGATGCCGAGACCGACAAGCTGCAGAAGTTCTCGGCGCAGCTGCAGGGCCTCGAGGACCAGCTGCCGATCGACCCGGCCTTCCGTAACCCGAAGCTCGGGGCGATGTCGCCGATCCGTGTGGTCAACGTGGTGTTCAGCGCCGGCGACGCCAATCGCGGCGTGCAGACGGCGGCGTTCAACCTGCCCAACGACGAGCGCGTGGTCGCCGAGAAGGGCACCAAGCGGACGATGCTGAAGAACATGCAGGAGGCGAAGTTCCGTCTCGTGCTGCAGCCGATTGCCAGGGTGGCACTCGCCAGTGCCGATCACGACCGCGTGCAGTTCGACGCGTTCTTCACGCACATCCTGATGCACGAACTGATGCACGGTCTCGGCCCGAACACGATCCGCGTCAACGGGCAGGCGACGACGGTGCGCGCCCAGCTGAAGGAGACCTACTCCACGCTCGAGGAAGCCAAGGCCGACGTCTCCGGCCTGTGGGCGCTGCACACGCTCGTCGACCAGGGCGTGATCGACAAGGGGCTGGCCGACACGATGTACACGACGTTTCTCGCCTCGACGTTCCGCTCCATCCGCTTCGGCACCTCGTCGGCGCACGGGCGCGGCGTGGCGCTGCAGTTGAACACGCTGCTCGACGCAGGCGCCGTCATCGTCAACGAGGACGGCACGTTCCGCGTGGAGCCGTCGAAGATCCGCGAGGCCGTGCGGGCGCTGACGGCGGAGATCATGACGGTGCAGGCGACGGGCGATTACGCCAGGGCGCAGGCGCTGCTGGCCCGCGCGACCGTCAGGCCGCAGGTGCAGGCCGTGCTCGATCGCCTCGCCGACGTGCCGGTCGACATCGAGCCGCGCTTCACGACCGCCGAAGCCCTCCTCGGCTCGTGAGGCACCGCGCGTCGGGCAAGGCCCGACGCCTACGTACCCGCATGAAGCCGCCGGGCCTTCCTCGGCTCGTGAGGCACCGCGCGTCGGGCCAGGCCCGACGCCTACGTACTGTAGCCGCCGGGCCCGGCCACGGCGGATGGCGATCCGTTCTCC
This sequence comes from Acidobacteriota bacterium, assembly GCA_023427865.1. GTDB lineage: Bacteria > Acidobacteriota > Vicinamibacteria > Vicinamibacterales > Vicinamibacteraceae > Luteitalea. Next base: position 4,385 of record JAEYZV010000596.1, on the reverse strand, counting down.
CGCATGTAGCCGCCGGGCCCTGCCCGGCGGGCAGAAGAACGCCGTGCGTCAGACAGCGGCATGGTGTAGCGTCTGCTCACCGTTCACGACATGCCCGGTTCGCGGCAGCGGCCGCGATCGAGTCACAGGAGTCGCTCATGACTGCCGTCACGGACCCGCGTTCACGCACGCACATCCTGATCGCCGGCGCCGCCCTTGCGTGGAACCTGCTCGGCCTGGTGATGTTCGTCCTGCGAGTCACGATGACGATGGCGCAGGTGGCTGCCCTGTCGCCGGCGGACCGGGCGGTGCACGAGGGCACGCCCGCGTGGGTGCTCGTGGCCTTCGGTGTCGCCGTCGTCGCTGGCGTGACGGGTTCGGTCGGGCTGCTGACGCGGCAGCGGTGGGCCGTGCCCGCGTTCGCGCTGTCGCTCGCGGCGCTCCTGTTGCAGGTCGTGGGCACGTTCGCCGTCACGCCGGCCTGGCAAGCCTACGGGGCCGCCGGCCTGATCATGCCGATCATGCTCGTCGTGGTGGCGGTGCTGCTGCTCCGTTACTCGCGTCGCGCCACGGCGTGATCGCGCGTGCGGCCGACGGGGCGCGTGGCGCGAACGGTCTTTGCCGCTCGTCTTCCAGATGCGCCGCTCCCCCGGTGCGGCGTCAGAACGACAACGACAGGCGCACGCCGCGTGCATGCGCCGTGACCAGCGGCGAGAACCGCAGCGACACCGGGGGCGAGGTCGCCCGTTCGAAGATCACGTACTCGCTCCTCACGATCGCGTCGAAGCCGACGCCGACGCCGGCCCCGATGCCGCCGTACACCGCCATCACCGCGAACACGAGCCCATCCTCGCCGCTTTCGCGCAGCGCAAGACCACCGGCGAGGCCGATGCCGGCGCCCACGCCGAGCCCGATGAGCGCGCCGTTTGCGAGCGAATCGGCGCGCCGCTGCCGGATCCGGGCGATGTCGTCCTCGGTCCACGCCTGCTGGCCAGACGACGTCTCGAGCACGATGCGTGCGCCGGAGAGCGACGCGATGCGTCCTCGCACGTCCCGTCCGTCCGGCTGCGTCACGGTGACGGTCTCGCCGGGACGCACGAGCAGTCGCAACTCGTGAAGCGAGGCGGCGATCCCTTGCGCAAGAACGGGTGACTGCAGGCTCGCGACCAGGCCGATCGCGAAGACGACGCGCAGGACGTGTCGCATGATGCGACCGAGTGTGGCACGCCGAGCCCAACATCGCTGCAACGCTACTTCGTATCTCCGACGGCAGGGCCCGCTCTCCGAGCGTGGCCTTGGGTCAGGCTGGGACAGCCGGCCCTACCCGCTCCAGCGGACGAACATGTTCCAACGTTCCGGCGTTCCTGCGTTCGTCGCTCGGCATTCGATAGATCGATATGTACAGATCGTGATGTGCGATCGCCTTGCCACTCGGTCAGCTCGGGCGTATGGTGATCTTGACAGCGCGAAGGCAGTGACATCGCGCTGGGAAAGGCAGGCGAAGGATGGAGGGTGAACCACCGTTCAGCGCAGGGCACGACGGGTGCCGCCTTTGGACACCGGTCGAGCCAACCGCCGTCGCCGGGATGCCTGCGTAGCCACCGTCACATGGGCTGAGGCTCATACGGCTGCTGCCGACCACGGATCGAAGCACGCGAGCTATCGGCGACAGTCCCCGACGTTCAGGACTGGAGGTGCACAGACGATGGAGGAGATGCCACCCGAAGTGCCTGGGCGCCGCTCGATGGCATCGGGCCATCTGGCCGCGCCGCTCGCAGCACGGGCGTGCTGACGCGGACGCCGCGACACCGAAGCGCACCAGCCCGATCGGGCAAGGCCCGACGGCTCGTACAACCCGCTTCACCGGCAGCTGCCGATCGCCCATGACTTCCGCGCCAGACCCGCCCGCTTCCTGATACAGACGGAACGAGCGCTTCACACCGACCGGCCCGATGCCCTCGACAGGCACCGGGCCGTGTTCGTCTCCGGCCCCCCGTCCGTGGCAGAATCGCGCGCAACCGTGCTGCCGCATCCGTCGTCACCTGCTGCCTCCCGTCTTTCGTCCAACGCATCTCCGCACCCGGCAGCATTGCCGTCGCCGCGCGGGCCCGCCACGAATGCGCGGCACCCCGGCGATATCGCCCGACGTTGGCTTGGCCTGCTTTCGCCTGCCCTGCTCCTGGCACTGCTCGCCTCCTCACCGGCACCCGCGTACGCCGAGGACGCCTCCGGTGTCGTGCGCCTGTTCAACGGCAAGGACCTCTCGACGTTCTACACGTGGCTCGTGGACGACCATCGCCGTGACCCGGACAAGGTCTTCACCGTCGTCGACAACGTCGATGGCGCGCCGGCGATTCGCATCAGCGGCCAGAAGTACGGCGGTCTGACGACGCCGGACGAGTACGAGACCTACCGGCTGGTCGTGGAGTTCCGCTGGGGCGCGGCGACGTGGAAGCCGCGTGCCGACCGCGCGCGCGACAGCGGCGTGCTCGTGCACTGCCAGGGTCCCGATGGCGGCACGCGCGCCAATCTCAACGGCCCGTGGATGCGGTCGATCGAGGCGCAGATCATCGAGGGCGGCATCGGCGACTTCCTGCTCGTCCCGGGTTTCGACGCCGACGGCACGAAGCACACACCCGAGATGACGGCCACGTTCACACCGGATCGCGACGGCGAGTTCGTCTACGACCCCAAGGGCTCGCCGCGCGTGTTCAGCAACGGCGACCGTGTCAACTGGTTCGGTCGCGACCCGGACTGGACCGATCGCCTGGGCTATCGCGGCGCGCGGGAGGTCGAGAAGCCCGCGGGGGAATGGAACCGCCTCGAGGTGGTCGTGGAGAAGGGTCGCATCACGAACATCCTCAACGGTGTGGTCGTGAACGTCGGCACCAACCCCAGCTACACGCGTGGCAAGATCATGATCCAGTCGGAGGGCGCGGAACTGTTCGTACGCCGCGTCGATCTGTACCCGTTGCCGGCGCGATGAGGGGACCGTCGGGCAAGGCCCGACGGCTACGTACAGGCGAAGCGGTCGTCGTCGGGCGCGGGCTCCGTCCGTCGATGCGTCAGCACCGTCGGGCGAGGCCCACGGCAGCTGCGTACGCGCCCATGTCCGACGGCTACGGTTTGAGGCCGACGACTTTCCTGATCATCCCGTCGCTCTTCGTGAGGACGTACAGCTCGCCGTCGTGATCCTCGGCAAGCCGCATGTCCACGCGGCCGGGTCCGGAGATTGGCGCCACGCCGGTCAGCGTGGCCACGGCTCCCCCACGCTCGCGCATGCTCGCCGCCGCGATGTCGCGCAATCCGGCATCGAGCTCATGAATCGGCGCCAGCGTGTCGGCGACGCCGTCATGTGCGCGCAACACCTCTTCGATGTCTGCGTACCACAGGCGGCCCGTCGTGATGTCGCCAAACAGCAGCTTGCCCTTCAGCGCTGGCACCTGCGCGCCGCGATACACGAATCCGCTCGCGATTGCGTCGCCACCCGACGCCAGGTGTGGGTACGCCACGACGGGGTATGTCGGTTTCACCGTGCCCCGCGTCACCGTGTCCGAGATGTGCACGGGCACCTTGTCGTCCTCGGGCAGTGGTGACATGCCCGCGGACGTCATCGCCTGCGTACCCTCACGGAAGGGATATCCGTAGTTCGCGCCGCGCTCGACGATGACGATCGTCTCCCAGGAATGGAGGCCGATGTTGAAGGCGAGCAGGTACGGCACGTCCGGACGATCCGGCGCCGTGTACCACGCGAACCGGTGCGGGTTGCGCAGCCCGACGGCCCAGATCTCCGGACGCGCCCCGGGTACGTCCACGAAGGGGTTGTCGTTCGGGATGCGGTAGCGGCCGTTCTCGCTGACGCGGCTGGACGTCGGGTGCGCCTTCAGGTCGGGGATGATCCGGAGGATCTTGCCGCCAAGCGTGTCGAGCCGCTGCGGGTTGAAGCGGCGTACGTCGCGTTGCTCGCCGGTGCCGGCATCGCCGCTGCCGACGTACATCACGCGCCAGTCGTCATCGCCGGGCCGCGCCGCGGGATTGAACGTGAACTCACCGAGCGGGTGCGACACGCCCGGCAGTTCGAGCCGCAGCAGCTCGCGCGCGGTGCCCTCGAACGTCGCGTTCCTGATGTCGCGATCGGTCCATTCGATCATCACCGCCTCGCGGGCGATGCGTCCATGTGCCGTGGGCGTCGCGATCGCGGGGGTGGTCGTGTAGCCCTGGAGGTCGAGTCCCGGGACGGCTCCGGCCTTCGGCGCGGCCGCCGCGGGCGTTGCCGGATCCTCCATGTGGATCGTGTAGAAGACGCCGGTGCGACGGTAGTCGGGATCGAACACGACGTTCGTGAGACCCATCGCGAAGTTCTGCTCGAACGTCAGCTTCGCGAACAGGCCGGGACGGCCGTCACG
>JAEYZV010000583.1 GCA_023427865.1 Acidobacteriota bacterium | reverse complement strand
ATACTGATACTGCATGGACATCCTGCTGATCGCGCCGTCCGCCCGTCGCCGCGACCTCTTGCGCGAGCGGTTGCTCGGCGCCGGACTCGTCGCGGTGGCTGAGGCCGCCGTGCCGAGCGATGCCGACGAGGTAGCCGCGACGGTGGGGCTCGCGGACGCCGTGCCCGAAGGGCGCAGCTGGATGCAGGCCTTGATGCCGCTGCAGGGCCTTGCCGTCGTGGGGGCGTCACCGCAGTCGATGCACCAGCTGCGCGACATGGCGCTGACGGGCTGGGCTGCCCTGCCGCTCGACGTCTCGCCGACGCAGCTGCGGCAGGCGCTCGAGATGATCGACAACGGGTTCGCGGTGGCGCCGGCCGACTGGATGCGCCCCGCGTCGGCGTCGACGATGCCTCGCGGCGACGTCGACGACCTGCAGGAGGCCACGCTCACGCACCGTGAGCAGGACGTCCTCGACCTGCTCGCCGAGGGGCTGTCGAATCAGCGGATCGCGGAGCGGCTCGGCATCAGCGCCCACACGGTCAAGTTCCACATCGCGTCGATCTACGACAAGCTCGATGCCCGCACGCGCACGCAGGCCGTGCGCCATGCCATCGACAGGGGCTTGCTGCACCTGTAGAAGGACGAAGGACGGAGGACGGAGGACGGAGGACGGAAAGTTGCTCCTTTTCACCGCGCCTGCAACCTCGCCACGAGCAGGTTGCGGTACGTCTGACACTCCTCGTCGAACCAGATGCTGGCGAACTGCGCGGCCATCTGCTCGACTTCCTCCCGTGTGTACGGAGGACCGCCGGCGGCCTCGACGAGCGCCTGCTTGTGCGCGGCGAACGCGCGCGGCGGGCGCGACGCGAGCTCCCGGGCAATCGTCAGCGCGCGGTGACGGATGTTGCCCGCCGGCACCAGTTCCTCGACGATGCCGTGTGTCTGCGCCTCGCTGGCGCGCCATGCGTGCCCTTCGAGGAACATCTGCCGCGCGGTGGGTCCGGGGACCACGGCCGCAAGCGCCTGGATCATGCGCGCCGGCAGCACGACGCCGAGCGTCACATCGTTCAGGGCGAACTTGAAGTCGCCTTCGGCCATGATGCGTTCGTCGCAGGCCAGCGCAAGGATGGAGCCGCCACCGTAGCTGTGCCCGGAGATGCCGGCGACGGTCGGCTTGGGCAGGTGGCGCAGCGTGTCGAACATCCGGATGAACCGCGCCATGTACACGGTCAGCTTGTCGGGCGCGTACCCGAAGACCTCCTCGAGGTCGAAGCCGCCGCTGAACATCTTGGGCGCGCCGCTGGTCAGCACGACACCGTGCGTGCGCTCGTCGGCGCGCGCGTGATTGAGCGCAGACTGCAGCTCGTCGACCATCTCGCAGTTGAGCGCGTTGGCCTTGCCGCGCGCCAGCGTGATGACGAGGATGCCCTCTTCCCGATCCAGCGTGATGTGCTGCACGTATCGACTCCCGAGACGATGGGGCGCCCAGTCGACCCTGAGCGCAGTCTACCGTGGCTCGATCGGCGCGGCTAATCGTCGAGCTGCACGCGCAGCGTTCGCCATTCGTCCAGGGTGATGACCGTGATGTCGCCCGCGTACAGGTCCGATGCGTAGTCGACGCTGCCGACGACACGATGCTGCGCGTCGCGTCCCGCGTGGACCCTGTACGCCAGGAACGTGGGCGCCTCGATCCCTCGCGCCTGCAGAGCCTCCCTGACCGCGGCGCGGGCGCGGGGTTCGACGTCGTCTCGCGTGATGGCCGCTCGGGCGACAGCCACCTGCTCCGCATCCGGACCGCTCGGGCCTGCCGTGATCTCTGCGCAGACGTCGTGCGCGCCGAATGCCAGCTCGTCGTCACCGGACCAGAGGTCGTCATCGTCGAAGGTCAGGGTCCCGAGCACCGGGTCATGCCAAGCCTTCCGGCCGGTTCCGGGCGCGGCAGGCGACGGCAGCGCGTCAACCGCCGGTAGGGGTGACGGTGGGCGTGTCGACGTCGGCAGGGGGGCGACGCTGCGCCGCTGCAGGAGGGAAAGGCCGCCGACGATCACCAACAGCACGATCCCAATCACGAGCAGAACGGTCATGTCCATGCGCCTACTCCATTGCACCGATGAACCTATGCCTTGCGGAACGACTGCAAGCCGTCGGTCGATCGCACGGCGTAGTCCGTGTGGGTGTCGCCTTCGCAGCGCAGGTGCAGCGTGACAGGTGTCGCCACACCTGCGTCCCGACCGACGGCGGCCGCGGCGACGGTAAAGCGCGGCAGGCCGACGCCACGCGCCTGGGCGACGGCGCGCGCGGCGTCGGAGCCTCGCAGCAACACCTCGAAGCTGCGCTGGGCTACCGTTCGCGCAAGGTCGATCTGCCTCGTGGTCGGCCCTTCCGGCGGGCCGTCGATCCGCAGCGGGAAGGTGTCGCTGTCGCGAGCGACCCACCACGCGTCCTCGGACGGAGACCACCGCAACGTGCCGAGGACGGCGTCCTCGCGCCCTCCGGATCCCGCCCGTCCTGGCGCCGGCCGCTGCAACGGACTCGCGCCGCCGTGAGCTCCGGCATGGGCGGCGTTGACGGCAGCCGCACTGGCCGCACCTGCGGCCACACCTGCCGGTCCCTTGCCACGGTCGACAACGGTGCGCCCGGCCCGTTCACGCGCCCGTGCCGACGCGCGCGCCGCTTCGAGCGCCGCCGCATTCGCGGCCGCGACGGCCTCGCGCCGCTGGCTCGGCGTGCGGACGCCCATCGCCTGGCCGGCTCGCTCCAGGGCGCCTCCGACCTCACGCGTCCCGATCGGTCCCGTGGCGAGTGCCATGCCCGCGAACGAATTGAGCACCGCGAGCCCGATCAGCCCGCCGACGAGGTATGGAAGGTATGCGTCGGGTCGCTCGGCTGCGCGCGTGGCCAACGCCAGCACGTCGTTCATCGCCAGCCGTGCAGGGTGAGCCGGGTCGGTGCCGTTCATGCCCGCCCACGCCCAGTCGGCAAGACGCCCGACATACACGTAGGTCGCCGCGACGGGGACGAGCCAGGCCAGGCAGCCGAGCGCGCTGCGGGCCGCCTCGGCTCCGGTGGGCTTGGCCTTGCCCCGCGTGTCTGCCGGGCGGCCGAGGACGCCACGGACCACGAAGTGCCAGACGGCGAGGAACAGCCAGAATGCGGCGGGGATGCGGAAGAAGTACTGCCCGTTGCGCTGCTCGAGGTCCTCTGAGGCGCCGAATGCGGCAGACACGAGGAACAGCGCGGCGGCGATCGCCACGTGGAGGAGGAGCCAGAAGGTCGCGCGATAGAGGCGCGCGAGCCAGCGAAGGATGGGCATGGGTTCTCTGACCTCAACGCCTGAGTCGCCCGCCGCGAACGGGCTTGGCGCAGCTGGCCCGGGCGTGGACGGCGGCGTCACCTGTCTTCGTCCTCGGCAACCGGCACCCGTATACTGAAGGGATGTCCGCTGCCGAACACGCCCGACAGATCGCCAACCCTCATCGCCGGAACGTCGCCATCGTCGCCCACGTGGACCACGGCAAGACCACGCTCGTGGACGCCATGTTCCACCAGGCGGGCACCTTCCGTTCGAACGAGCGCGTCGCGGAGCGGGCCATGGACTCCATGGATCTCGAGCGGGAGCGCGGCATCACGATTCTCGCCAAGAACACCGCGGTCCGGTATCTCGATCAGGTCATCAACATCTGCGATACCCCGGGCCACGCCGACTTCGGCGGCGAAGTCGAACGGACGCTGTCGATGGTCGACGGCGTGGTGCTGCTCGTCGACGCCTCGGAAGGGCCGCTGCCGCAGACCCGGTTCGTGCTGCGAAAGGCGCTCGAGCGCCGCCTCGAGCCCATCGTCGTCATCAACAAGATCGACAGGCCCGACGCGCGCGTGCAGGAGGTGCTCAACGAGGTGTACGACCTGTTCATCGACCTCGACGCCGACGAAGCGCAGCTCGAGTTCCCGGTGATCTACGCCGTCGCGCGCGATGGGCAGGCGAGCACGGACCCGAACGTTCGGGGCACGGACCTGCGGCCGCTGTTCGACGCCATCATCGAGCACACGCCGCCGCCGAAAGGCGACCCCGACGGCATCCTGCAGATCCTGATTGCCAACCTCGATGCGAGCGAGTACCTCGGCCGCATCGCCATCGGACGGATCTTCAACGGCCGCGTGAAGGTCGGCGACCTCGTCGGCGTCGCCAAGCTCGATGGCTCGATCCAGCAGACGCGCATCACCAAGCTGTTCGCCTTCGAGGGCCTGCGGCGCGTCGACATCGAGGAGGCGGCCGCCGGCGACATCGTGTGCCTCGCGGGCATCGAGGACATCACGATCGGCGAGACGGTGACCAGCGCCGAGTCACCGAAGCCGATCGCGCCGATCGCCATCGACGAGCCGACCGTGTCGATGATCTTCGGCGTGAACACGTCGCCCATGGCCGGGCGCGACGGCACGTTCGTCACGTCGCGGCAGCTGAAGGAGCGTCTCGAGAAGGAACTGCTGGGCAACGTGTCGCTGCGCGTCGAGCCGACCGACACACCCGAGCAGATGCGCGTGATCGGTCGCGGCGAACTGCAGCTGTCGATCCTCATCGAGTTGATGCGACGCGAGGGGTACGAGCTGCAGGTGTCGCGACCCGAGATCGTGACCAAGGACACCCCCGAAGGCCGGCTCGAGCCCGTCGAGGACGTCGTCATCGACGTGCCCGAGGAGTTTCAGGGCGTCGTCATCGCCGCGCTCGGCACCCGCAAGGGCACCATGACGAAGATGGTCAACAACGGCAGCGGCCGTGTGCGGCTCGAGTTCAGGGTCCCGGCCCGCGGCTTGATCGGTTTGCGTTCGCAGTTCCTGACCGATACCCGCGGGACGGGCATCATGAACCACATCTTCGCGGGCTGGGAGCCCTGGGCCGGGCCGATTCCGGCGCGTCCGACCGGCGCGCTCGTGGCCGACCGCGGCGGCGTGGCCACGGCGTTCGCGATCTCGAACCTGCAGGACCGCGGCGAGATCTTCATCGATCCGGCGACCGAGGTCTATGAAGGCATGCTGATCGGCGAGAACTCGCGTAACAACGACCTCGACGTCAACGTCACCAAGGAGAAGAAGCAGACCAACATGCGCGCCTCCACGGCCGACGAGGCGATCCGCATCATTCCGCCACGCCGGCTGGGGCTGGAGGGCGCCATCGAGTTCATCAACGACGACGAACTCGTGGAGATCACGCCGAAATCGATTCGCCTGCGCAAGCGGGTCCTCGCCGCCAACCAGCGGCCGCGGCGCGACTGAGCACCACTGGCTCGTGTCAGCGCGACACGAGGCGTGCCGTCAGGCTGGCCGTTCGAGCGCGCTGACGATGCCGAAGCGCTCCATCAGTTCGTAGAGGGCGCCGCGGCGCAGCGGCTTGGACAGGTACTCGTCCATGCCGGCCGCGAGACAGCGCTCGCGGTCGCCCGACATGACGTGCGCCGTGAGGGCCACGATCGGCGTCCTCCGCACCCGACGTCGCGCCTCGATCGCGCGGATCTCGCGACAGGCGTCGAGGCCGTCGAGATCCGGCATCTGCACGTCCATCAGCACCAGATCGAAACGCTCGCGGTTCCAGGCGTCGACGCCGGCGCGCCCGCCGTCCGCGAGGACGACCGTGCAGGCACGGCTCTCCAGCACTTCCTTCGCCACTCGCAGGTTGAGCGCGTTGTCGTCCACGACGAGGACCCTCGGCGTCCGCACGGCGCGGGGCACTTCCGCGAGCACCGCCCGCGGCGCGGCCTGCGCTTCGTCGTCGGCGCGACTCAGGGCTGCGGCGAGCACCGCGGCGACCGTCGGCCTCCGCAGCGGTCTCGCGAGCGTCGCCGCCGGCACCGCCGCCGCCGGCCCGGAGAGCGGGGCGTCGGTGAGCTGCGCGAGATCCACGACCGGCACGCCGATCCGCGTGATCGACGCGAACCCTTCAGCCGCGGAAACGAGCGACTCGCGGTCGACGAGCACCAGGCTCCAGCGTCGCTCCCAGAGCACCGTGGCGAGTGTCGCGTCGTCGTCGGCACACCTGACCGTGGCTCCCCACGTGCGCAACCAGCCGGCGAGCACGTCGCGCGACGCGGCGTGGCGGTCGACGAGCAGCACGTCACGTCCGTCGAGCCACCGGGGCCGCGCCTCGATCACGTCGCTGGTGCCATGGGTGACCGTCACGGGGAGCTCGAACGTGAACACGCTGCCCGCCCCCTCCTCGCTCGTGAGGGAGAGCTCGCCGCCCATCAGGTGCGCCAGCCGACCACAGATCGCGAGCCCCATCCCGCTGCGCTCGAACAACTGGGGCGTGCCGCGGGCGGCCTCCCGCAGCATCCCGCGTATCGCCTCCTGCTGGGCGACGGCAATGCCCACGCCCGAGTCGGCCACCTGCACCGACAACGTCGTCCGGCCGTCGTGGTCGGCCTGGTCGACGTCCAGGTGCAGGTGCACAGAGCCGACGTTGGTGAACTTGATGGCGTTGCCGAGAAGGTTGACCAGCACCTGGCGGACGCGCGCCGGATCACCCACGACCATCGCCGGCAACGCGGCCTCCTGGTCCCACACGAGGTCGAGGTCCTTCTGGTGGGCCCGCAGGGCGACGGCCGCAAGGGCGTCCTGCACGACAGCCGCGAGGTCGAACGGCACCTGCTGCAGTTCGACGCGGCCGGCCTCGATGCGCGACAGGTCCATGACGTCGTCGATGACGGTCACGAGCGCCTCGGCCGAGCGCCGGATGGTCTCGAGGTAGTCGCGCTGCTGCGGCGTGAGGTCGGTGTCGAGTGCGAGCTCGGTCATCCCGAGCACACCGTTCATCGGCGTGCGGACCTCGTGGCTCATGGTCGCCACGAATTCGCTCTTGAAGCGGCTCGCGCTTTCGGCGCGCTCCTTGGCTTCCTGCAGTTCCGAGGTGCGTGCCGCGACACGATCTTCGAGGACGGCGTTCTGCTGCTGGATGGCGTGGTCGCGTGCCTCGAGATGCGACAGCATGCCGTTGAACGCCCGGACCAACACGCCGACCTCGTCCTCGCGCCCGCGCTCCGGCAGGCGCTGGTCGAAGCGCTGGCGCTCGACGACTTCGCGGGCGGCCTCCGCGAGCTGCTGCAGGGACGTGACGAGCGGTCGCTGCAGGATGGCGCCGGTCACGTAGGCCAGGCCGAGCGACACCAGGAAGACGCCGAGCAGGATCGTGAGCGTGCCGCGGCGCTGCGCGTCCAGGCGACGCAGGTCGGTCTCGATCAGCACCGAGCCGAGGCAGCCCGCCGGAATGCAGACGTCCTGGACGACCTGGATGCCGGCCGTGTCGAGGTTCACGCCGGCGCTCGGGGCGCTCGATGGCGGCCCGTGCCGTCCCGGTGCACGAAGGTCGGCGAGGAGGTGGCCGCTTCGGGAGTAGAGCGCCGCGAGTCGCAGGTCCTCGTGCAGCTCGAGGGAGGCGAGCACGTCGCGCGCCGCGTCGGGATCGCCGGCGGCCAGGGCTGCGGCGCTGCTCTTCGCGATGACAGCCGCCACGGCCTGCACCTCGTGGGCCAGCGCCGCCCGCGACACCGCGCGTTCGTGCAGCAGCACGCCGGCACCGGTCAGCGCGAGCGCACCAGCACTGGCAGCGACGAGGACGAGCGTGAGTTGACGACGAAGGGAGCGGCCGAACATACGCGGGCGGGGCGAGTCCCCCACTACCAAATCGGCCGCCCGCCGGAACGAATGAAAGTGCCGGCCGAGGGAGGGGCGACGCGAGCCCGGGCACGCCGCACACCCGTCGCCCCGGCGCTGGCTCTCGGGGGGCTCGGGGAGCGCGCCCTGCGCGTCGGACGTCTACGTTTCCGGTACGTCGCCGAGGTCGGGCGTGGTGCGTGGTCGGCGGCGCCAGCGCGTGAGGAGCACACCGGCGGCAACGAGCAGCGCGCCCGCCAGACGCATGCCGGCGAGCCGCTCACCCAGCCATACCCCCGCGACCACCAGCGCGGCGACGGGCACGACGTTGGAGTAGAGCGAGGTGCGCGACGACCCGAGCTGCCGCACGCCGAGGTACCAGGCGGTGTAAGAGAAATTCAGCGCCAGCAGCGAGGAGAACACGACGCACAGCCACGCGACGAGGCGCACGTCGGCCCATGGCGTCCGCGCGAAGTCATCGGCGGCCAACGGCAGGTACAGGATCGTCCCGACGGCCATCGAGAGACCGGTGATGACGATCGGCGAGTAGTTGGCGAGCAGGGGACGTCCCGCGACCGTGTAAACGGTCCAGCAGGCCACGCAGGCGAGCATCATGAGGTCGCCCGAGAGGGAGCTCACGCCGGCCGCGACGCCGCCACGGACGATGAGCGTCACTCCGAGGAACGAGAGGCCCGTGCCGAGCCAATGCGCCAGCGGGAGACGCTCGTGCCCCACGGCCGCAGACACGATGCTCACGGCCGCCGGTGTGCACGCGATGATGATGGAGGCATTCATCACGCTCGTGCGTTCGAGCCCGGTGATGAACAGGACCTGGTAACCGAACTGCCCGACGATCCCGAGCAGGACGATCACCGCCCAGTCGCGGGCGGTGAGCCAGCCGACGTGGGTACGGCGTGGTGTAGCCCAGATCAGGGCGAGGAAGACGACCGAGGCGATGAGGAGACGCAGGCCGTTGAAGGCGCGTGCGGGGACCTCCTGCAGGACGAACTTGATGACGCTGTAGTTGCTGCCCCAGATGAGCGCGGTGAGCAGCAGGTAGACGTCGACGCGCGTCATCGGTGGACTTGCCGCGGGCGAGCGAGACCGTAGGTTGCCGGAGAGGGCCCGACGGCCGCCCTCCGGCGTGTCTCCTCGTTACGCCAGGCCGAGGGCCGCTGCGCGAACGAAGAAGATGATGAGCGAGACGAGCAGCACGTAGATCACGAGCGACTCGATGAGCACGAGGCCGAGCAGGAGGGCGCCACGGATCTGGTCGGCCGCTCCCGGGTTGCGCGCGATGCCCTCGGCCGCGGCGCTCACGGCCTTGCCCTGTGCCATGGCGCCGAATGCCGCCGCGATCGCGAGCGCGAAGCCGGCGGTAATCACGGCCCACTGCGTGACGTTGGAGGCCACGGCCCCGGCGGCGACCGCTTCCTGCGCGTACGCCGGCGTGGCGAGACCCGCCACCACGACCAGCGCGAACACTGCAAACGACTTCTTCAACATTGCGAATGCCTCCTCGAGGCAGAACACGACTGCGTCGGCATTTTGACTACCGCGACCGAAGTCGCTGGCGATCGCCTGTGGCGCCGCCTGGGTCGAGTTGCAGACCGGGGCCCGACGGATGCCGAGGTCTGCCGACCTGTCCCTCCCCGCCCGATGCGGCGGAGGGTCGCCGCGTGCCTCGCACGCAGCGGAAGACCTGCCCTACGCCGCTGCGTGCGCGTGCGCGGGAGAGTCGCCGTGCGCATGCCCGTCGTCGTGATGGGCATCGTCGTGCCCATGCTCGACGTGCACGGCGCCGGCCAGGTAGATGATCGTGAGCAGCGCGAAGATGTACGCCTGCAGCGATCCGGTGATCACGCCGAGGAACATCATCGGCAGCGGCACGAGGAACGGGATGATGCTCGCCATGATCAGCACCACGAGCTCCTCGCCGTAGACGTTGCCGAACAGACGCAGCGACAGCGACATCACACGCGAGGCGTGGCTGATGAGTTCGATCGGCGCCATGATCGGCGCCACGAAGAGCGGCACCCCCGGCGGGATGATGAAGTGCTTCACGTATGCGCCGAGCCCCTGCGCCTTGATGCCCTGCAGGTGGTAATAGACCCACACCGTGAGCGCACAGCCGAGCGTGGTGCTGATGTTTGCCGTCGGCGACATCAGCCCCGGGATCTTCCCGATGGCGTTGGCCAGGAAGATGAAGATGAAGATGGACCCGACGAGCGGGAGGAACTGCGGTCCCTTCGGCCCGATGTTCTCCTTCAACAGCCCGTTCAGGAAGCCGACGATGTCCTCGAGGACGATCTGGAGCCTGCCCGGGTTGTCCACGCTGAACGTGGAACGCACGGCCAGGCAGAACACCGTGACCGCGATCACGATGAGCGCGCACATCACGAGGTGATCGGGAATGACCGTCATGCCGGGCGTGTAGGCCTTGCCGAGCAGCGGCGCCACCAGCGGCCCGAGCAGCCGGTTCACGAACTCGACGATCCAGAGTGTGTGATGCAGGTTTTCCATGCGTACCGATGGTCGCGGGGAGACCGGTGGGCTACCGCCAGGACCGGACCGCTTCCACCATCGCGGCGACGACCACCGCGGACGCGCCCAACAGCACCCCGATCGGGTGCAGGCGCAAACGGCCAATGATAACGTAGCCGGCCAGCAGCAGCAACGCGTAACGCCCCGCCAACCCGAGCGCGACCCGCGCCGGCGATACCGGCCGACGGCCCTCCTGCCCCGGCGGCGGAGGGCCGAGAGCCTGCACCCCGCGCTTCAGTGCCCGGTAACTGACGGCCGACAGCAGCCCACCCCCGACCACGCCCGCCGACATCGACCAGCCGCCCAGCGGCCAGGTCAGTGCGGTGAGGGCGAGCACCACGGCAAGCGACGTGCGCTCGAGCCGGGCGGCGAGCGCCTCGGCCGTCCCCGCCGAGGCGTGGCGACCGCCCTCAGCGCGAGGAACCAAGGGTGCGGCGGGTGATGCGGACGACGTTGAGCACGGCGGCGGCAAATCCCATCGCGAAGCCGACGAGCATGCCCCACGGATTGGTGCCGAAGGTGCGGTCGACCCAGAGGCCGGCAGCCGTACCGATGACCAGGGCCAGAACGAACGACAGCCCGAGCGTGCCGAGCTCCCCCACCGTTCGCCAGTAACTCGGCGGGCGCGGACTCAGTGCCATGACCGTCGGGGGAACATCGGGGAGAGACCAACGGGCAGCAGTCGCGACATGACGGGAACCTCGGCGACCGGCGGCCCGCCCAGATCGTCGGAAGGTAAGGACTCCGACAGGGTCTACGGCCCTCGACTATACTCCAAAGGCGGGACCGGTCCCGCCACGGACACCCAACATGCGACATTTCACGACGCTCGTCCTGGCTGCGGCTCTCGCTTCGTCGTCCGTGTTCGTGCCGGTTGCCACGGCCCAAACCACCGCGCGCCAGCGAACGCTGCTCGTGACCGCGCTGACCGAGGACGGCACGCCCGCCGAATCGCTCGACGTGAAGGACGTCGTGGTCCGTGAGGACGGCGTCGCGCGCGAGGTGCTGAAGGTGACGAGGGCGACCGAGCCCGTCGACATCACGCTCGTCGTCGACAACAGCGCCGCAGCCCGCCGTGCGCAGCAGGATATTCGGCTGGCCCTCGAGAAGTTCGTGGCCACCTTCGCCGGCCCCCACCCGATCACGCTCATGACGGTCGCGGACCGCCCGACGGTCCTCGTGAACTCGACCACGAGCAAGGCGCAGTTGCTGCGCGGCGTCCAGCGGGTGTTCATCCAGCCCGAGGCCGGAACGTATCTCGTCGAGGGCATCATCGAGGCCTCCCGCGCGATTGGCAAGCGCAAGCCGGCGCGGGCTGCCATTGTCGCCATCACGAGCTTCGGCGTGGAGTTCTCGGACCGCGGCTACCAGTTCGCGCTCGACGCCTTGGCCGACTCCGGCGCCGCCCTGCACGTGATCGAGCTGCAGGACACCGTACAAGCGAACCAGCAGGACCCCAACGTGCGCGACCGCAACCTCGTCATCGACCAGGGAACCAGTGGGACCGGAGGGATCCGGGAACTCCTGCTCGCCAATGTCGCCCTGACCGAGGCGCTGCAGAAGGTCGGGCGTGCCGCCACAACGCAATACGAGGTCGTCTACGGACGGCCCGACACGCTGATTCCCGCGCGCAAGGTCGAAGTCGAGTCGGCGCGCCCTGCCCTGAAGCTTCGTGGCAACGTGCTTCAGGCCAATCGCGCCAGTCGATGAGCCGTCCGCACCTCCGTCTCACGGCGGCCGCCTGCGCGGGCGCCCTCCTGCTGTCGGCCCGTGTGCTCACGCAACAGCCGGCACCACCGCCGGCGGCGCCTGCCGACGCGCAGTCGCAGGAGCCAGCCACCGGACCGACGGCCCCGCAGGCGCCGGGCACGCAGAAGCCGGCCGAGCCCGACCAGCCGACCTTCCGGGCAGGGGTGGAGGTCGTCTCCCTGAACGTCACCGTCACCGAGAAGGACGGCCGGTTCGTCTCGGGCCTGCCGCAGGACGCATTCTCGGTGTTCGAAGACGGCGTCAAGCAGGACGTGATCTTCTTCTCCGGCACGCAGCTGCCGACCGCGCTCGGCCTGCTCGTCGACACGAGCGCGAGCATGAACGACAAGCTGCCCATCGCGCAGAAGGCGGCCATCGGCTTCGTCGAGCGCATGCGCGCTCACGACATCCTGCCCAGCGTCGACTTCGACAGCCGCGCCGAGATCCTCCCGGGCTTCACGTCCGACCAGTCGGAGCTGACGGCCGCCATCAGGCGCACGACGGCCGGCGGCTCGACGTCGCTCTAC
>JAEYZV010000463.1 GCA_023427865.1 Acidobacteriota bacterium | reverse complement strand
CGGCGGTGTCCCACGAAGGGTTCGACGGTATCACCTCCATCTGACCCCTCGTGACCTGACGGCGGAGCGCGCCGGGCAACGCCCCTCCTGCGCAGCACGCCATCCGTGGCTGCCGGCGCCTCGTTCGATCGTCGCGATCCATGGCGTACGTAGCCCGCCCCCTCTCGCGGTCGGCGAAGCAATGCGTTTGTAGCCGCCGGGCCTCGCCCGGCCGTCACTGCGTGTTCGTCTCGGGACAACGTACGATCTTGTTCGTTGACATACGATGATCGTCGTAGTACAAGATTCGCCCGGGAGGGTGATGTGATGGTGAAACGCGACGCGGCGGCGCCGCCGGCGCCTACCGATGCCGAGCTCGACATCCTGCGGGTGCTGTGGGAGCGCGGCGAGAGCACGGTGCGCGAGGTCCACGAAGTCATCGCCGGACTGCGCGACATCGGCTACACGACGGTGCTCAAGCAGATGCAGGTGATGCACCACAAGGGGCTGCTGCGTCGAGAGGAGCGGTACAAGTCGCATGTGTACGCGCCGGCGCAGCCGCGGAGCGTCACGCAGCGGATGCTCGCCGCACACCTGCTGCGGCAGGTGTTCGACGGTTCGGCCAGCGGACTGCTCCAGAGCGCGCTCGCGGGACGGCGTGTGTCCGACGCGGAACTCGAGGAGATACGCGTGCTGGTCGCCAAGGTCGAGAAGCGGGGACGGTCGTGACCGCGCCGCTCGACAGTCCCTGGATGCTGCTCCTCGGATGGGCGGTGCTGTGTGCTCTGTGGCACACGACGTTGGCCGCGACGGCGGTGGAACTCTGGCGCCTTGCGCGTCCCCGCGCGACTGCAGCCGCGCGCTACGTCGTCGCCTGTACCGCGCTCGCGGCGGCGCTTCTGGTGTCCCTCGCCACACCGATGGCCGTGGTCATCCTGTCAAGGACGGACATGGGCGTCACTGCCGCAATGAGTCCGGGTGGCGTTACGGACCTCGCGCCCGCGGATGGCACGCCGCCCGCCCGTCATGACGGACCGGCGCTCCTCGCGCAGTCGCATGGCGCGGCGCGTTGGGCCCAATCCGTCCGGCCGCTCGGCATGCCGCCTGCCTGGCTGGGGATGATCGCCCTCGTCTGGACAGCGGGGGCGGCGCTGTTGCTGGCGCGTCTGCTTGCAGGATGGTTCGGCGTTCGCAGGCTCGTGGCCCGTGCCGCACTCGTGGATGCCGGGCCGCTGCGCGACACGTTCGACGAGGCACGGGAGGCGGCCGGCGTACACGATGTGCGATTGACGATGTCGCTCGACGTCGAGGCGCCCGTGGTGGTGGGGCAGCGCGAGCCCACGCTGCTGATGCCCGCTCCGTTGCTCGAGCACTTGCCTGCCGAGAGTCTGCGACCCATCCTTGCGCACGAACTCGCCCACGTCGCGCGCCGCGACTACATCGTCAACATCGCGCAGTCTGTCGCCGAGGCCCTTCTCTGGACATGTCCGGCCACCTACTGGCTGGGACGCCGCATTCGCGAAGCCCGGGAGTTCTGCTGTGACGACCGCGCCGCGGCCATCGCAGGGCATCGCGCGGCGTACGTCGAGGCATTGACCCTCGTTGCACGCCTCGGTGTCGTCTCCAGTGCCCGTCCCGTTCTGGGGATGGCTGGTCCTCGCCTCGTCACGCGTGTGCGCCGTTTGATTTCAGGAGAGACTCCGATGACCCATCGTGCCCTTCGCGCCGCGCCGCTCGTGCTCGCCGCCCTGCTCGCCGCCTCGTCGCTGCCGATGCCCGTGCGGGCCGCGAGCCGGCATCTGTCGACGGGACGCCTGGCCGCCGGCACTGCGCAGGGTGCAGCCGCGGTGCCCATCTCGTACCCGCGGCGGCAGGAAGGGAGCGGCCTGCAAATCCGTCGCGCCGAGTCCACGGCGACGCACGTGTGCGGAGCGTTCGACGTGGAGAACGTGACCGACGAGCCGGTCGCGCGCGTGCGATTCGTGGGCGTGCTGTCGTTCGCGCGGAGCGCGGATCGCCCGGTGGAGATCGTCGAGTCCGAGTGGATCGACACGAGCATTGCTCCGGGGGCCGTCGCGCGGCTCGAGCCAGCGCTCATCGACGTGACTGCGGCGCGCGCCTCAGCCGCGGGCGGCCACGTGCAGGCCAGGTGCGCACTGCGGGAAGTGGTTCACGAGAACCAGGCGTCGTGGCGCGTCAGGATCAATGCAGCGGCCACGACCGCTGAGGACGCGTTCGGGGCCAACATGCCAACGCTGCCACGAGCGCTCGTGGGGCAGACCGCTGCGTATGCGGCGGCTCGCACCACACTGTGCCTCGACGAGCATGGCCTGGAGTACTCGCCTGGCGGGCAGATCGGCATTCGCGACGAACCCGGCAGGGCGGCGCGATGCACGACCGATGGACAGTGGGTCGAAGTCGATCCGCGCACGGGTGCGCCGCTGCACGCCGATGTCTCACCTGCGATGAGTGATGCGGTGGCGGTCGAACTCCGTGTTGCCGGCGTGCCCGCCCTGGTGTCGGTGAAGAGCGCCGTCGGCGCACTCGCCACGCTGCGCCTGCCTGGCGGTCAGACGTGGGGTGTCGTCCCGCTGCGCCGAAGCGGCGACGACGTGCAGATCGAACTGCACGATTTGTCTGCTCGGCCGCACCGGCTTCTGGGGACCAGGACTGTCGGCACGACCGATGAAGTGACGTTCGATGGCGTTCAGCCCGCCATCAGCATGCGCCTGTCGTCGTCCCGTCGGTAAGCGGAAAGTAGCGTGCGTCGCCGTGGGCTGCCCGTCGGGCGAGGCCCGACGGCTACGAACGGGAGAGGCGCGGCGGACCTGTTCACGACGGGTTCTTCACCACCTTGCCTTCGCCGTTCTCGTCCACATACGGGTGGGCCTCGCGCGCGTCGTCGACCATCTCGCGCGCGCTTTCGACATCGTCGGCGGTGGGCGTCGGCTTCTCCACCTCTCGCTTCTGCGCCGGCCTGTACGCGAGCTCGGTCAGGATGGGGAAGTGGTCCGAGCCCGTGAACGGCATCACGCGGAGTTCCTTCAGCGCGAAATCGCGCGTGTGGAACACGTGATCGATCGGGAAGCGCGCCAGCCGGCTGTTTGCGTTGAACGTCGTGAACAACCCACGCCCGACCCGCGGGTCCACCATGTGGCTGATGCGCTGGAAGAGCCTGGCGGTATAGGACCACGCCACGTCGTTGAGGTCGCCGATGACGATCGACGGGCGACCGTCGCTGGCGACCGCCAGCCCCGTGAGCACGAGTTCCGCGTCGCGGCCGTAGCTGGGGCTCGCCGGCAGTGGCGGTGTGGGATGCAGCGCGTACACGACGATCTCGTCGCCCGAACGCAGCTGCGCGACGGCACGAATGGACGGCACGTCGTCGCTGACGACGTGCCGGATCTCGTGCTCCACGAGGGGAAGCCGCGAGAACAGCAGCATGCCGTAGTGGTTCTCGAGCGGACAGCGGACCACCCACCGATACCTGTCTTCGAGCGACGCGAGCTCGCTGGCCCACCGCTGGTTCGTTTCCACGAGGCAGACGACATCGGGATCGGCCTCCTCGACGGCGCGCAGCACGAGGTCCGATCGCCGGTTCTCCTGCAGCACGTTCGCCATGAAGATCCGCACGCATCGCTCCGCCGGGGCGTCGTGCGCGTCGGGCACCTGCTTCGGGAACAGCGGCGTGTACGGCGCCATCTTCGCCGCCTGGTACAGCACGGACGCGCCGAGCGCGGCTCGCAGCGCGCGATCCGCCCGGCTGCGCGTCGACCAGCGGAGCATGGCCGCCTGCGCGAGCACGCCCAGGGCGGTGATCTGTGCGCGCGGGAAGTCCCAGACGCGCACCCAGCCCCGTCCCGTCTTGCCGAGCGGCAGCAGGGTCAAGGCGACCGGCACGGCAGCGAGCAGCCTGGCCGCGGTCGCGAGCGCCGGGCGTCGTGGCCGTGATGGCAGCGCGTTCGCACCGGCCGCGGTCGGACGCGGTGCGGCGCGGACCTGCCGTGGTCTGCCGTGGCCGGGCGCCGATTTCCGCCTCTCCCTGTTCATTACCGCACGACGTCGGCTGACAAGCATGCGTGACGCGCTCAGCGTCGCACTTCCAGGTCGTTGGTGATGCGGTAGCCGGGCGCCTTCTCCGCAGCGATGCGTCCGGCGCTGGCCTTCTCTTCCGCCGACCGCACGTGGCCCTTCAAGGTGACGGTCCTGGCATCCGCATCGGCGTCGACGTCGATGGTCGTGGAGTCGATGCTCGCGTCGGACATCAACGCCAGCTTGATCTGCGCGGCCTGCTGCGTCGCATCGGCGGCCTCCGCCGCTTCCCCCAACTGCTCACGGGCGGCCTGCGCAGCGGTCTCGGCGCCCGCCTTCACGGCCGCGGAGGCATCTCGCGCGGCTGCAGACGTCTGTTCGACGGCGCGCTCCACCTTCGGCGCGGCGTTCTCGGCGTCCTTCTCGATGCCCGCGCGCGTGTTCTCGCAACCGGCGGCGCCGATGGCGGTAGTCACGAGTAACGCGCACATCCAGCGATTGCTCATCACGTCCTCCAGGTCTGCGCATCGGCGCGCGACGGTCCAGCTGCTCGGCTGCGCGCCTGCCCGGAAGAAGTGTGCAAACCGCTTGCCGAGCGACCTGCGGCCGCGCCAGGAGCGACCGCCGGGTTCAGGCGTCAGCGATCTGTTGCGAGTTCCGGAATGTCCCTCCGCTCAGGCCAGGCCGAAGGCTTTCTGCATCTGCTGCCGGACCACCGTGAGTCGTTCGACGTTGCCGCCGCCGACCTCCGCAGTCGCCCAGCCGGTGAAGCCGATGTCGGCGATCGCCCGCCGCACCTGGTCCCAGGGCAGGTCGTCCTGTTCGCTCGTGATGTCCACCATCTTGCGGATGCCGCGGCTATAGCCCTTCACGTCGAGCTTCACGCAGCGATGGCCGAACGTGCGCATCCACTCGCCCGGCTGCCCGATGCGCCAGTGGTTGCCGAGGTCGTAGTACATGCCGACCCATGGGCTGCCGAAGCTGTCGATGAACCGCACGAACCGATGCGCCCCCTGCTCCGGCCCTGCATCGGGGTCGTACATCATGCGGTTGCCGACGTTCTCGATCAGGATCATCTGCCCGAGCGAGGCGGCCAGCGGCAGCACCTTGCGGATCTCCTGCCGCGCGCGTTCCTCGATCACGTCCGTGGGCCCGTCGCTCGCCTGACCGACGACGAGCAGCACGCCGCTGCCGCCAGCGGCGTGCGACACGCGGATGCAGTGTTCGAGATTGGCGCGTCCCTGATCGCGTTCGGCTTCGACGGCGCTCGTCAGCCGCTGCTTCCAGTGCGCGTGGTTGATCGCGCCGTGCACGAAGACACCGGTCTCCTGCACCGCGGCCCGTGCCTGCTCCGGCGTGAAGCTGCCGGCCTCGTCGAAGTCCACGCCGTCGAAGCCGGCAGCCGCGGCCATCTTCAGGCGCTCGGCCAGCGACAGGGTGCGACCGCCCTCTTCCTTGGCAATCATGCCGAGCTTGGTGGCCAGCAGCAGTGGCTTGCCGGCCGGCGGGCGGACGATCGTGGACGAGGCGGACTGCGCGCCGGTCGTCACGCTGCCGAGGGTCGTGGCGCCCGCGGCAATCGCGGCGGCGCCGCCAAGGAACTGACGTCGGGAACGGGAGGGGATGTGCGTATCCATGGGTTCCCGCGAGTATCGGAGCGCGACGCGCCAGGGTCAAGCGCTGAGCCGGACCGTCAAGGTCACCCTCGGACGTCCGACCGCCCTCGATGCGGCGCCGGCTTCACTCAGGCCATGCCCCGCAAGTCACGCAACTCGACCCCGAACGGCGGACGCCGGGCAGCGGCACACATCGTGCTCCTTCAGTCGCCAGACACGGCCGGCTGTCTCAGCCTGGCCTTTCGGTAGGTTCAGGTGTCGCGCCTGGCCAATGGAGGCAGAGATGACGAAATGGAACACGATCCTGGCGAGTACGGTCGCCCTGTCGATGGTTGTGGCCGTCGGCTGTGGCGACAACGACGAAGACACCGTGGCGAATGCGCCGGCCGCAGAAACCGCT
>JAEYZV010000439.1 GCA_023427865.1 Acidobacteriota bacterium | reverse complement strand
AGCACGAACGCCGCGGCGTAGAACAGCGACGAGACGAAGAACGAGGCGCGGATGCCGATGGCGACCGCCAGCACGCCGCCGATGGCCGGCCCGAGCGCCGGACCGAGGCGCTGCGCGGT
This sequence comes from Acidobacteriota bacterium, assembly GCA_023427865.1. GTDB lineage: Bacteria > Acidobacteriota > Vicinamibacteria > Vicinamibacterales > Vicinamibacteraceae > Luteitalea. Next base: position 6,489 of record JAEYZV010000439.1, on the reverse strand, counting down.
CTGCACGGTACCGATGGCGCTCGCCATGCGGTCGCGCGGCGCCGCCTCGGCCGCCATGGCGACGGCAAGCGCGCCGTATCCCGCGAAGAACCCCTGGAGCACGCGCAGGGCGAAGATGTGCCACGGGCGCGTCACGAGTCCGAAGAGCACCATCGTGACGACGAAGCACGCCAGCGAGCGAAGGACGAGGAACTTGTTGCCGTACCGGTCGGCGACCCGGCCCCACAGGGGGGCGAGCAGCGCCGTCATGCCCGGCGTGACACCGAGGCTCAGGCCCGACCACAGCGCGATGTCGGCCGCATCGCGCATGCCCAGTTGCGCGAAGTACAGCGGCAGGAACGGCATCACCAGCGTGAAGCCCGAGAAGCCGATGAAGCAGGCGCCGGCGATGGCGAGCAGGTTGCGGTTCACACGTCTGTCGCGCTCGTGGGTCCGGTGAGGCGGGCCCGTCAGGCGCGCGCCGGCTGCGGCTGCCACGGCGGCAGTTCGCAGCGGGTCGGCTTGTCGGTGCGGTATCCCAACAGGTAGTCGGCCTGCATCAGCGCGTGGATCTCGCGCGTCCCCTCGTAGATGACGGCGCCCTTGCAATTGCGGTAGTACCGGCCCACGGGGTATTCGTCCGAGTAGCCGTTGGCGCCGTGAATCTGCACGGCATCGCCGGCCGCGCGCTCGGAGGCGACCGTCGCCATCCACTTGGCGAGGCTCGTCTCCTTCGTGTTGCGGCGCCCCTCGTTCTTCATCCAGCCGGAGCGCAGCCAGAGGAGGCGGGACTGCTGGTAGTCGGCCTCCATGCGGGCGAGCATCTCCTTGACCAGTTGGTGCTGCCCGATCTCCACGCCGAACGTGTGCCGCTCGCGCGCGTACTTGACGCTCGCGTCCCGGCAGGCACGGATCAGACCCGTTGCGCCGGCGGCGACGGTGTACCGTCCCTGGTCGAGCGCGAACATGGCGATCTTGAAGCCTTCGCCTTCACGTCCGAGCAGGTTCTCGACCGGCACCTCGACGCCGTCCATCGTGAAGAAGCCGGTGTTGCCGGCGAGGATGCCCCACTTGTGCGTGAGGGTGCCGCTCGAAAAGCCCTTGAAGCTGCGCTCGACGATGAAGGCACTGAGTCCGCTCGGGTCCTTGGCGCGCTTCTTCGCGGCGTCGCTCCAGGCGATGACGAGGAAGTTGTCGGCGACGTCGGCCAGCGAGATCCACATCTTCTCGCCCGAGAGCACGTAGCGATCGCCCTTGCGCTCCGCCGTCGTCTGGATGCCGCGCGCGTCGCTGCCGGCCGCCGGCTCGGTCAGCCCGAATGTCGCGATCTTCTCGCCTTGCGCCTGCGGCACCAGGTAACGGCGCTGCTGGTCCTCGGTGCCCCAGGCGAGCAGCGAGAGGCTGTTCAGCCCGACGTGCACCGACAGGATCACGCGCAACGAGGTGTCGACGTACTCGAGTTCCTCGCTGGCCACGCCGAGGCTGATGTAGTCCATCCCGGCGCCGCCGTGCTCCTGCGGGATGCAGATGCCGAGCAGCCCGAGGGCGGCCATCTGCGGGAGGATGGCGGGGTCGAAGCGATGCTGCCGATCGAGTTCGCCGATGCGCGGCGCCACTTCGCGCGCGCCCCACTCGCGGACCGTCTGCCCGAGCAACTGGTGTTCCTCGGTGAGGTCGAATCCAATCGCCATGGTCACAACTCCGTCGAACGCACCCGTTCGGCAGGACGTCGGCGGCCCGGCACCGCCAGACCTACCGTGTCGCGGGCGTCGCCTTCTTCCTGAGGAGGACTTCCCGCACCTTGTGCTGCAGGAGGAAGCTCTCGCTGACGTGCAGCCCGGCGAACAGCCGGTCGATGTCGCGGTTCTGGTACACCGTGCGTCTCGGATGCGCCGCCGGAGACGTGCGGTAGTGCAGCCGCTCGGTGTCGGCGATGACGTAGCGCGTGTAGACGGGCGTGGGGCTGGTGACCATGTTGAAGAAACACAGCACGACGCCCCCAGGCTTCACCCACTCCACGATCTTGCCGGCGAGAATCGTGGCTGCCGGCTTGTCGAGGTAATCGAGGACGTCCCAGCACAGCACGGCATCCAGGCTCTCCGGCTCGTAGGAGAAGCGTTGCGCGAGGAACTCCGGCAGCGTGTCGAGCTTCCCCTCCCGGGTCAGCCTGTCGATGTCGGTGAAGAGATCCTCCACCCGGAGGCGGCACCCGAGCTGCTCACCGAGGAACGACACGTTACTGCCGACGACCGGCCCGAGATCGAGCACGACCGGCGCGTCTCGGTTCGCGAGGGCGGCGATCAGCTTCGCGATGACCTTCGTGCCGACCGGCGGCGTGCTGTCACGACTGCCCTCGGCGCCGTCCGATCGGCGGGCCCAGCCGAACAACCGTGAGGTGAGGGATCGTTCTGGTGATTCGGACACGTGCGACGTGCGTGAAGCAGGCCGACGGAGCGCACGCGGGCGCTCCGTCGCTGGGAGCGATCAGGCCTTGGCGGCCACGGCGGGTGCCGGCTTGGTGTCGCCCTTGGGCGCGCCAGCGCCCCGGTTCATGTCGATTGCGCCACGGAAGTGCGCGCCCTCGGCAATCGCCACCTTGGGGGACGTGATGTCGCCGTCGACCGAGCCGTTGTCGCGGATGTCGACTTTCTCGGAGGCGTTGATGTTGCCCGTCACCTCACCGAGCACGACGACGGTCTTGGCAAACACCTGAGCCTTGATCTTGGCATTGGTGCCGATGGTGAGGACGTTGTTGTTCAGTTCGATCTTGCCGTCCACCTGACCTTCGATGGTCAGATCTTCGCTGCCGCTGAGCTCGCCCTTGATGATGACCGACTTGCCGATGTTCCCCATGCTCATGGGTGCTCGTTCTCCAGGGCCCGGGGTCGGCCGGGCGGCAGCCGCAGGCACGGGGTCGACCGCCGCCGGAGGCGGGGCGGCAGGAGCCGGCGGCGTAGTGGGCGACGCGGGTGCAGGGTTCCGCGGCGCGTCATCGCGTTTCCACATGGTTGCTTGTCTCCCGAAATGAATCGCAGGGTGGACGACGACCCTCGTCCGGCGGAGTATACGAGAGGGGCCAGATCGTGTCTAGCGTAAGCAACTGCTCTGCTTGACGAAGTGAGCGGATGGTACGATCTCGAGGTGCCCGCGCCCCAGCGCGTCTACCTCGACCATAACGCCACCACCCCCGTCGATCCGGCGGTCATCACCGCCGTCGCCGATGCGCTGCGCGACGAGTTCGGCAACGCGTCGAGCGTTCACTACTTCGGCCAGCGCGCGAAGGCACGCCTGGATGACGCCCGCCACGAGGTCGCACAGCTCATCGGTGGCGAGCCGACCGAGGTGGTGTTCACCAGCGGCGGCACCGAGGCCGACAACTTCGCGATCCGCGGCCTCGCAGAAGCGCTCGAGCCAATGGGCCGGCGCCACCTGGTGACGAGCGCCATCGAGCACGAAGCCGTGCTGACGACAATGCGTGCGCTCGAGCGTCGCGGCTGGCGAATCACGCGTGTGGCGCCCGACCGATCAGGTGTCGTGCAGCCGGCGGCCATCGCAGCGGCGCTCGCCGACGACACGGCGCTCCTCAGCCTGATGCACGCCAACAACGAGATCGGCACCCTGCAGCCGGTCGCCGAGTGCGCCGCGCTGGCGCACGCGCGCGGCATCGTCGTGCACACCGATGCCGTGCAGTCGGTCGGCAAGGTGCCCGTCGACGTCAAAGCGCTCGACGTCGACCTGCTGAGCCTGTCGGGGCACAAGTTCTACGGGCCCAAGGGCGTCGGCGCCTTGTGGATTCGACGCGGCACGCGGCTGCTCTCGACGATGACCGGCGGGAAGCAGGAGCGCAGCCGGCGCGCGGGCACGGAGAACGTGCCGGCCGTCGTGGGGCTCGGCCTCGCCGCGCGGCTCGCGCGCGAACGGCTGGAGATCGACGGGGCACCGATCGCCGCCCTGCGCGCCACGCTCGAACAGCGCATCCTCGCCAGTGTGCCCGGGACGCACGTGAACGGCGCCGGCCAGCCACGCGTGCCCAATACGACCAACGTCGGCTTTGCGGGCATCGAGGCCGAGTCGCTGCTCATCGCGCTGGACCTGGAAGGCATCGCGGTGTCGACCGGGTCGGCGTGTTCCTCGGGCACCCTCGAGCCGTCTCACGTACTCAAGGCCATGGGCCTGCCGCTGCACGACACGCAGAACGCGCTGCGCATCAGTCTCGGCAAGCACACGACGCGCGAGCACGTCGACCGCCTGCTCGACGCGCTGCCGCCGATCGTGACGCGGCTGCGCGCGCTCACCGATCGCCGACCGCCGGAGCACGTCGAGCCGGCCGGGCAGCGCGAGGGCTGACATGCGAATCGTCGTGGCCATGTCCGGCGGCGTCGACTCCTCGGTCGCCGCCGCGCTGCTCGTCGATCAGGGACACGACGTGGTCGGCGTCTCGATGCAGTTGTACGACCAGCAGGAAGGCCAGGCTTCGTTCGGCACCTGCTGCACCATCGACGACCTGCACGATGCCCGACGCGTCGCCCACCGTCTCGGCATCCCGCACTACCTCGTCAACTTCGAGTCGCACTTCCACGCGCAGGTCGTGTCGCCGTTCGTCGACGACTACATCTCGGGTCGCACGCCGATTCCCTGTACGCGCTGCAACAGCGAGGTGAAGTTCGCCACGCTGCTCGACCGCGTCGGCGCGCTCGAGGCCCACCGGCTCGCCACGGGGCACTACGTGCAGTCGCGCCAGGACGAGCGAGGACGCTGGCGCCTGTTTCGCGGCGCGGATCCGCGCAAGGACCAGTCGTACTTCCTGTTCTCGCTCACGCAGGCGCAGCTGGCGCAGGCCATCTTCCCCGTCGGTCACATGGACAAGCCGTCAGTGCGTGCGTACGCGTCCATGCGGCAGCTGCCCGTGGCGTCCAAACCGGACTCGCAGGAGATCTGCTTCGTGCCCGACGGCGACCAGGCCGCGTTCGTCTCGCGTGCGGCTGGCGAGCGCGCCCCGAGCGGCGGACGCATCGTGGACGTCGCGGGTCAGACGTTGGGAGCGCACGAGGGCGTGCACCATTTCACGGTCGGACAGCGCAAGGGCCTGCGCCTTGCCGTCGGCGTTCCGCTGTACGTGGTCGCCATCGATGCCGATGCCGGCGAGGTGGTGGTAGGTCCGAGAGCCGCGCTCGAAGCGCGCGGCTGCATGGTGCGCGAGGTGAACTGGATCGCGGGACGGGTGCCGGAGGGACCGATGCGCGTGCAGGCGCAGATCCGGCATCGACATCCCGCGGCGCCGGCGACGGTGCTGGCCGTGACCGACGATGTCGCCGAGATCGAGTTCGACGAGGCGCAGTACGCCATCACGCCGGGCCAGGCCGCCGTCTTCTACGACGGCGACGAGATCCTGGGCGGCGGATGGATCGAGGCCGCGACGGGCAGCCGCTAGCTCAGGCCGTCACTGCGGCCGACGCGGCGTCGTGGTGAGCGGCGGCGCCGTGCTCGAGCCAGCGCTCGGCGTCCATCGCCGCCATGCAGCCGGTGCCCGCGGACGTGATCGCCTGTCGGTACACCTGATCCTGCACGTCACCGGCCGCGAATACCCCCTCGACGTTCGTGCGCGTCCCGTTCGTGATCAGGTAGCCGTTGGCGTCCATGTCGAGCTGCCCCTTGAACAGCGCCGTGTTCGGCGTGTGCCCGATCGCCACGAACACGCCGTCGGCGGTCAGGGTGTCGATCTCGCCGCCCTGCAGGCTGCGCAGCCGCGCGCCGGTCACGTCGCCGCGCTCGTCGGCGATGATCTCCTCCACCACGGTGTTCCAGCGGAACGAGATCCTGGGATTGGCAAACGCCTTCTCCTGCATGATCTTCGAGGCGCGCAGCGCGTCGCGCCGATGGATCACCGTGACATGCGAGGCGAGCTTGGAGAGATAGAGCGCCTCTTCGAGCGCCGTGTCGCCACCGCCGACGATGGCCACCGGGCGGTTGCGGAAGAAGAAGCCGTCGCAGGTCGCGCACGTGCTCACGCCGCGGCCCATCAGCCGCATCTCGGACTCGAGCCCGAGCAGCTTGGCCGAGGCGCCGGTCGCGACGATGAGTGCCTTGGCGCGGACCACGTCGCCGCTGTCGAGCGTGAGCGTGAACGGACGCCGCGAGAGGTCGGCGCGCTCGACGATCCCGGAGATGAACGCGGTGCCGAAGTGCTCGGCCTGCGCCCGCATGTCGGCCATGAGCTGCGGACCCATGACCCCCTCGCGATGTCCCGGCCAGTTCTCGACCATCGTCGTGATCGTCAGCTGCCCGCCCGGCTGCAGGCCCTCGATGACGAGCGGGTGCAGGTTGGCTCGCGCGGTGTAGAGCGCTGCCGTGAGCCCGGCCGGTCCGGACCCGATGATCACCACGTTCCGCAGATCCTCACTCATACATCGGTCCTTCCAGAGACACGCAATGCGGCAATGTCGCATGCGAGGATGTCGAGCCTCACACGGCCCTCGACATCGCCGATCGAGCATTCCCGCATCGGGACGG
>JAEYZV010000664.1 GCA_023427865.1 Acidobacteriota bacterium | reverse complement strand
GCCCTGCCCGAACGGGGCACTTGGATTGCCTCCGCGCCCCGACCGGCAGAGAATTGAAATGGCGAGGGGCCGGGGACCGGCCCAGTTGCGATGCCCGCCTCCCGCCTGGTCCGGACGTGCGGGCCTCCGAACACGAAGGACGAGGATATGTCCACAATCGATCCCGCCGCGGCCGACCGGCCGCAGGCCGGCACCGCGCTGCTCGAGTACGGGTTCGTCGCGATCCGCGCCAAGCTGCTCGAAGTGGCGGCCTTCCTGGATCGTGCCGAGCGCTACGGCGTCGCCGACGACTTCCGGTGCGAGGCGCTCCGCCGCGCGCTGCCGATTCTTCTCGACGGAGACGGCGAACGGGCGCGTCGCGTGCTCGAGGCTCTGAGCGACCCGACGACGGAGCCGGCCGGGGCGGCCGGCGGCAAGGCAGCGTTCGGCGCGTGGCGCGCCACCGAGTGAGGCACTGATGCGTTACATCGAGCCCCATGGGCACATGGTGAGCCGGACGACCGACGACTACGAGGCGATGGTCACGGCTGGCTGCCGCGCCGTGTGCGAGCCCGCGTTCTGGGCGGGCTTCGACCGGAGTTCGGCGGCGGGCTTCCGCGACTACTTCCGCCAGCTCACCGAGTACGAGCCCGCGCGCGCGGCGAAGTACCTGCTGCCGCATTACAGCTGGCTCTGCATCAACCCGAAGGAGTCCGAGGATCTCGCGTTGGCACAGGACGTCCTCGCGATCGTCCCCGAATTCCTCGGGAAGCCGAACGTGCTGGGGATCGGCGAGATCGGGCTGAACAAGAACACCCGCAACGAGCTTCGCGTCCTCGAGCAGCACGTGGAACTCGCCGTGGCGCACGGACAGTTGATTCTCGTCCACACGCCGCACCTCGAGGACAAGTTGAAGGGGACGCGGCTGATCCTCGACGTGCTGCGCAGCCATGCCGGCGTGACGCCCTCTCGGGTCATCGTCGACCACGTCGAGGAGCACACCGTGCGCCTGGTGCTCGACGCCGGTTTCTGGGCGGGCATCACGCTCTACCCCGACTCGAAGGCCTCGCCGGCGCGTGCCGTGGACATGATCGAGATGACCGGCGGTCAACGCCTGTGGTTGAACTGCGCCTGCGACTGGGGCGTGAGCGATCCGCTTGCGGTGCCCAGGACCGCCATCGAGCTGCGGCGGCGCGGGCACGACGAGGACACGATCGACAGGCTGTTCTTCCGCAATCCACACGCCTTCCTTTCGCAGTGCCCGAACTTCCGCGTCCCGGCGGGAGAGCCGGAAGGAGTGCCGGCATGAGGCTCCACCACGGACTGCACCTCGCCTACTGCACGAACGTCCACCGCGGCGAGGGCTGGGCCGAGACCTTCGAGACGCTGCGCGTCCACACCGATGCCGTGCGCCGGCGCGTCTCGACGGATGCCCCCTACGCCATCGGCCTTCGTCTCGGTGCGCAGGCCGCGGCCGACCTCGCGGCGCCGGCGGCGCTCGACGAGTTCCGCCGCTGGCTGGAGGCGCACGACAGCTACGTCTTCACGATCAACGGCTTTCCCTATGGGAGTTTCCACGGCACCCGCGTGAAGGAGCAGGTGTACGCGCCGGACTGGTCGACGCCGGAGCGACTCGCGTACACCAACACGCTGTTCGACCTCCTCGTCGCGCTGTTGCCGCCGGGCGTGCCGGGCAGCGTCAGCACGGTGCCGGTCTCCTTCAAGGGGTTCCCGGCATCGGCTGAGCGCGACGCGCAGGTGTTTGCCAACCTCGCGGCCTGCGCGCGCCACATCGAAGCGCTCGGCGATCGCGCGGGGGTCGACCTCACGCTCGGCCTCGAGCCCGAGCCGCTGTGCGTGCTCGAGACCACCGACGAGACGGTCGCGTTCTTCGAACGCTGGGCGCATGTGGACCGGCGAGCCGATCACTGGCGCCGCTTCGTGGGCGTCAACTACGACTGCTGCCATCTGGCCGTCGAGTTCGAGTCGCCGCAGTTGGCGCTCGACCGGCTGGCCGGCGCCGGCATTCGCCTCAGCAAGCTGCACCTCAGTTCCGCGCTGCGGGTGCGGCCCACGACAGCCGGGCGTGCTGCGATCGCCGCGTTCGTCGAGCCGACGTACCTCCACCAGGTGGTCGTGGGTGATCCGGCCACGGGCGCGGTGAGCGCGCGCTACGTCGACCTACCCGACGCCCTGGCGAGCGACGAGGCTGCAGCTGACGACCGGGAGTGGCGCGTGCACTTCCACGTGCCGCTGCACGAGCCTCCCGGGGAGCCGTTCCTCGATACGCGCGATCACCTGCTCGGCGCGCTCGACTGGCTGGCCGCACATCCCGGCGCCTGCCCGCACATCGAGATGGAGACCTACACGTGGGAAGTGTTGCCGGCGCGCCTCAGGCTCGACATCGAGGAACAGCTGGTGCGCGAGTATGCGTGGACCCTCGACGCCTGCGCGGCCCGCGGCCTGGCGAGCCGTGACGTGGCCGCGCACGCGGGTGCCGCGGTGGCATCGCGGTGACGGCGGCGCCGTCCCGCCTGCACGACTGGCTCGACCTCGGTCGCGCCGCCAACCTGCCCTCGGTGTGGAGCAACACGCTGGCGGCGCTCGTGCTGGCGTCCACGTCGTGGCCTGCGGGCGCGCACTGGCTCGCCGCGACCGCACTGGGATCGGCGATGTACGTCGGCGGCGCGATGCTCAACGACGTGGCCGATGCCGACTTCGATCGACGGCACCGTCCCGACCGCGCGATCCCCGCGGGGCGGGTCCCCCGGACGACCGCCGGGCTCGTCGCCGGCGGCGCACTCGGCGCCGCTGCGATCGGGTTGGTTGCCATCGGCGCGTCGCCGGCGTGGGCGCTCGTGACCGTGGCCGCCATCGTGAGCTACGACTGGCTGCACAAGCGCTGGGCGGGCTCGGTCGTGCTGATGGCCCTGTGCCGGGCCGCGCTGGGGCTGACGGTGGCGTCCACGGTCGTGTGGCCGCTGCCACCTGCCGTGTGGTGGTGGGTGCTCGCCCTGTCGAGCTACATTGTGGTCCTCAGCCTCGTGGCGCGCAACGAGTACCGGCTGCCGCACCGCGAGCTGCCGCTTCGCGCACTGGTCGGCCGGCTGCTTGCGCTGATGCCGGTGATCGACGCCCTCGCACTCGCTGCCGTGGGGGCATGGACGGCCGCCGTGTCGTGCCTGCTGGCCGTGCCGCTCGGCCGCGTCGCGCAGCGCGTGTTCGCCGCCACCTGAGGTGCAAGTCATGACGATGCCGTGTTCTCCCGAGTCGACGCTGCCCACGCATGCGGCGACCGAGTTGTCGTATCCCGTGGTGGTCCGCCAGGATCTCCGCCTGCTGTTCACGCGCGACGTGTTCGCGCCGGAGAACCGCGTGCTCGCCGACGTGCTGGCCCGGCGCGACCAGGACGGGCCGTCGCGCGTCCTGGTGTGCTGGGATGAGGGGCTCGAGGGCGTCCGGCCCGATCTCCCACGGCAGATCGTCGAGGGATTCCAGGCCTGGCGCCACGCCGTGCAGTTGGTGGCGCCACCCGTGCGCGTCCCCGGCGGCGAGGCGGTCAAGAACGATCCCGCGCACCTGCAGGTGGTGTGGTCGGCGATCGAGGCGGCGCGCCTCTGCCGCCACTCCTTCGTGGTCGTGATCGGCGGCGGCGCGGTGCTGGACATGGTCGGCTTCGCGGCGGCCACCGCGCATCGCGGTATCCCGCTGGTCCGGCTCCCGACCACGAGCCTCAGCCAGGCCGACGGCGGGATCGGCGTCAAGAACAGCATCAACTTCTTCGGCAAGAAGAACTGGCTCGGGTCCTTCGCCGTGCCGCATGCGGTCGTCAACGACGCGGACTTCCTGCACCTGCTGCCCATGCGCGAGCGTCGCGCCGGGCTGGCCGAGGCCGTGAAGGTGTCGCTGATCCGCGATCGTTCCTTCTTCGAGTCGATCGAGCGGCAGGCGGCATCGCTCGGTGCCTGCGAACCGGTGGCGTTCGAGGAGGTCGTGCGCACCAGCGCCAGGCACCACCTGGAACACATCGCCACGGGCGGCGATCCGTTCGAGAAGGGCAGTGCCCGTCCCCTCGATTTCGGACACTGGGCCGCGCACAAGCTGGAACAGATCACCGGGTTCACCGTCGGCCACGGAGAGGCCGTCGCCATCGGCCTCGCGCTGGACGTGATGTATGCGTCGCGTATCGGGCTGCTGCCGCAGGCGACAGCGGAGCGGGTGCTGCGCGTCCTCGAGACTCTGGGCTTCCGCCTGCATCATCCGGCGCTGGCGACGCGCAACGCCGCCGGTGCGCCCGTGGTGCTCGATGGCCTGGAGGAGTTCCGGGAACACCTGGGCGGACGGCTCACGATCACGATGATTCGCGAGGTCGGTGAGGCCGTCGATGTCCACGCGATCGACGGTCGCGCGATGGCCGGCGCCCTGCGCGACATCGAGGCCAGGGACACGCGTGCCTGACCGTCTCGCCGTCCTCGACGTCGTCGGGCTCACGCCCCGCGTGCTCGGGCCCGACACGCCCCACCTTTCCGCCGCGGCCGCTGCCGGCGGACTGGCGCGCGTGCGGCCGGTGCTGCCGGCGCTCACCTGCTCGGCGCAGAGCACCTATCTCACCGGTACCTTGCCGACCGAGCACGGCATCGTGGGCAACGGGTGGTACGACCGCGACCTCGCGGAACACCAGTTCTGGAAGCAGTCGAACCACCTGGTGACGGGCGCGAAGCTGTGGGAGCGCGCCCGCGCCGCGCGCCCGGGCTTCACGTGCGCCAAGTTGTTCTGGTGGTACAACATGTACGCGAGTGCCGACGTGTCGATCACTCCGCGTCCCATGTATCCCGCCGACGGGCGCAAGGTGTTCGACATCTACAGCCATCCGCTGTCGATTCGCGACGAGATCACCCGCGACCTCGATGCGTTCCCGTTCCCGGCGTTCTGGGGACCCGCCGCAGGCATCGCGTCCTCCGAGTGGATTGCCCGCGCGGCCGAGTGGATCGAAGAGCGGCACCGGCCGGACCTGTCGCTGGTCTACCTGCCGCATCTCGACTACAACCTGCAGCGGATCGGACCCGACGATCCGCGAGTCGGCGAGGACTACCGGCTCGTCGACCGCCTCGTCGGTGACCTGACCGATTTCTACCGGCGACAGGGCGTCCGCGTCCTGATCCTGTCCGAATACGGCATCACGCCCGTGCGCCGTGTCGTCGCGCTCAACCGCGTGTTCAGGGAGCGCGGCTGGATCACCGTCAAGCACGAACTCGGTCGAGAGATGCTCGACTGCGGCGCGAGCCGTGCCTTCGCCATCGCGGACCATCAGGTGGCGCACGTGTACGTGAACGACACGGGCCTGTTCGGGGCGGTGCGGGATGCGCTCGAGCACGTGGACGGCGTGGCGACGGTGCTCGATGGGGCCGGCAAGGCCGCGGCTGGCCTCGACCATCGCCGCGCCGGCGATCTCGTCGCCTTCTCGCCCGAGGACGCGTGGTTCTCCTATTACTACTGGACCGACGACCGGAAGGCGCCCGACTTCGCGCGCTGCGTGGACATCCACCGCAAGTACGGGTATGACCCGGCCGAGCTGTTCTTCGATCCGGCGCTGTGGTCGCCCCGCGCTCGCGTGGCGTGGACCCTGGGGCGCCGCGCGCTGGGCTTCCGTGCGCTGATGGAGGTGATCCCGCTCGACGCCTCCCTCGTCAGGGGTTCTCACGGGACGTGCCCGGCCGACTCGGCCGACTGGCCGGTCCTCATCGGGACCGGCAGCACCGACGAGGCGATTGCCGCGACCGCGGTCCACGACCGCCTGCTCGCGGCGTGCCTCGGGGAGGCGTGAGGTGACGCCGCAACTTCCCACGCCTCCCTGCGAGTTGTTGTAGGCTCCTCTCCAATGCAGAGAAGGACGTTCCTCACGGGCCTGGCGGCTGGCGTCACCACATTGGCGGCCCGGGGTGCAGCGACGGCGCAACCGGCGCACGCGTCCACGCGCTTCGAGCTCGCGTGCATGACGCTGCCCTACGCCGCCTTCCCGATGGAGCGGGCGCTGGAGGGCGTCAAGTCCGCCGGCTACTCGCATGTCGCCTGGGGCGTGACCCACAGGGACGCCGGCGGGCAGGCGCGGCCGGCACTGGACCTGAAGGCGCCGCCGGCCGAGGCGGCCGCGCTCGCCCGCCGCTGTCGCGACCTCGGCCTCGAGCCCGTGATGATGTTCTCGACGGTGTTCCTCGAGGAGCCGGACGCGGCCGACGGTCATGCCCGGCGCATCGCGCAGGCGGCAGCCGCGAAGATCCCGTATCTGCTGACGTTCGGACGCACGCGGCCCGGCGAGTACGAGCGCGTGATCGCGTGCCTGAAGGCCGTGGCTCCGGTTGCGCAGCAGGCCGGCGTGCAGGTGCTGATCAAGCAGCACGGCGGCAACACCGCGACGGGCGTCCAGTGCTCCGCGATCATCCACGAGGTGGGTCACGAGGCCGTCCGCATGTGCTACGACGCCGGCAACGTGCTCGACTACGAGAGCCACGACCCGATTGCCGACATCGCGCAGTGCGCCGGCGACGTGCGCGCCTTCGCGATCAAGGATCACCGCGACTGGCCGAAGGACGAGGACTGCGGACCGGGCTTCGGCGAGATCGACCACTACCGGTTGTTCGAGCCCGTGCTGCGCACGGGACGGACGCTGCCGCTCGTGTTCGAGAACATCTTCGAGCCGCTGGTGCCGCGGCCGACGACGCCGGAGGGCGTGGATGCCCTCGCGCGACGGGCGCGTGAGTACGTGGAGAGCGTGCTCCGCGGCCTGCAGGCACGCGGTGCATAGATGGACAGGTAGGGCCCGTTCTCCGAGCGTGGCCATCGGTAGGGCCCGCTCTCCGAGCGTGGCCAATCGGTAGGGCCCGTTGTCCCCAACGGGGCCGAGAGGACGCAGAGGGAGGGCGCGTGGAAGACCCGCCGATGTCCGGCTGCGCCGGGCGGCGGGTGCCCCGAACGCGCCCCAACCACGAAAGGACCGGACATCATCGTGATCGACGACATCAGCAGACGTGCGTTCCTCGGCGCGGGCACGGCGCTTGCGGCCGGTGCGGCCCTTGCCGGTCGTGCTGCCGCGCAATCGCAGCCCGCCGAACCGGCGACGCCGGTCGCCAACGCGATTCCCACTGCCGTCATCGGTACGGGTGGCCGTGGCACGCAGGACATGCGCGCGGCGCTCGTACACGGCAAGGTCGTGGCGCTGTGCGACACGAAGGCCGACCGTCTCGCCAACGCCGCGGCCATCGCCAGGCGTGACGCGCCGCAGACGTATGCCGACTACCGCCGCGTCCTCGATCGCAAGGACGTGGAGGCGGTGATCATCGCCACGCCGCCGCACCTGCACGCGGAGATGGCGGTGGCGGCGCTTGAGGCCGGCAAACACGTGTACTGTGAGAAGCCGGTGGCCATCACGCCCGCGACCGTCCAGCAGGTGGTGAAGGCGGCGAAGGCGTCGGGCAGGGTGTTCGTCTCGGGGCAGCAGTTGCGGTCCTACAAGCGGCTCGGCGCGGCGGTCGGGAAGATCCGCAGTGGCGCCATCGGGGACGTGCTGATGGTGAAGGCGCAGCGGCACTCCGAGAACGACATGAGCCGCACCGCGACGTCGGCCGACTGGTTCTTCGACGTCGAGAAATCTGGCGGTTACCTGATCGAGATGTCGGTGCACAACCTCGACCTGTGCAACTGGGCGGTGGGAGCCACGCCGGTGCGCGCCGCCGGGTTCGGCGGCATCCTGCTGTACAAGGACGACCCGCCGGGCCGTTCGATCATGGACGGCTACACGCTCAGCTACGACTACCCGTCAGGCGTGAAACTGTATTTCACGCAGATGGTCTTCCACCCGAAGGGCCTGCCCGGCGGCGGCCAGTTCGTGCACGTGTACGGCCAGAAGGGCGCCTGCGACCTGATGGGCGATACGAGCGTGTATCCGCTCGACGGCAAGACGCCGCCGGTGGAACTCGCGCCGAAGATGGACGAGAACCCGCACGCGCACATGCTCGCGTTCTACGACTGCATCCGCGGCAACGGCGCCAATCCGGCCGACGTGATCGTCGGCGCCACGGGCGCGCTGACCGCCATCATGGGCCACCAGGCGATCACCACCGGAAAGGTGGTGGAGTGGAAGTCCATCGCCGGCGAGCTGTCCTGAGTCGAGGAATTTCAGAATTTCAGGAATTTCACGATTTCGGAATTTCAGAATTTCCAATTTCCAATTTCAAATTTCCCACCATGGCCCTCTCCAACCGCAGACAGTTCCTTCACGCCTCGGCCGCCGCGGTGACGGCCGCGGCTGGCGTGCTCGCCGCAGCGCCGGTGCGCGCCTCACAAGGCAAGGCGCCGCTCTACAAGATCTCGCTCGCGCAGTGGTCGATCAACCAGCCGCTGCGCAAGGGCACCATGCAGCACCTGGACTTTGCGAAGATCGCCAGGAGCGTCGGCATCGACGCCATCGAGTACGTGAATCAGTTCTTCATGGACAAGGCGACCGACAAAGCCTACCTGGCGGAGATGAACGCCCGCGCGAAGGGCGAGGGCGTCACGCAGGTCCTCATCATGTGCGACAACGAGGGCCAGCTCGGCGATCCCGACGCGTCCAAGCGCCAGACGGCCGTGGAGAACCACTACAAGTGGGTCGAAGCGGCAAAGACGCTGGGGTGCCATGCGATCCGCGTCAACGCCTACAGCAGCGGCACGCCGGAGGAGCAGCAGAAGCTCGTGGCCGACGGCATGCACAAGCTCTGCACGTTTGCCGATCCGCACGGCCTGCACGTGATCATCGAGAACCACGGCGGCATGAGCAGCAACGCCAAGTGGCTCATGGAGACGATCCGCCGCGCCGACCACCCGCGCGCCGGCACGCTTCCCGACTTCGGCAACTTCTCGATCTCGCGTCCCACGCCGCGCAATCCGGACGCCAAGCGCGAGAGCTACGACTCCTACGTGGGCGTGCGCGAGATGATGCCGCTGGCCAGGGGCGTGAGCGTCAAGCCGATCGTCTGGGACTTCGAGGGCAACAGCAGCCCCATCGACCTGCCGCGGATGATGAAGATCGTCGTCGACGCCGGGTACCACGGCTACTGCGGCATCGAGCACGGACCGTCGGGGCGCGAGCTCGACGGCATCCGTGAAC
>JAEYZV010000663.1 GCA_023427865.1 Acidobacteriota bacterium | reverse complement strand
GGCCTTGCCCGACGCGCGGCCCGCACTGTCGTTACACCCCAGAGGACCGACCATCCGCAGGCGGGCGCTGGCGCCAGTACGAGGCGAGCACACTGCCGGCCGCGTTCATCCACGGCCCGAAGATGGCCGCGGCCAGGCCCGCATCCGAGCTGTGCAGCACGCTGATGGCCAGCCCCGACGCCATGCCGGCGTTCTGCAGCCCGACCTCGATGGACGCCGTGCGCGAGTCCGACTCGTTCAACCCGAGACCGCGCGCGCCCCAGTAGCCGAGCGTGAACCCGACCGCGTTGTGCAGCACGACGACGGCGAGCAACCCGAACGCGACGGCCAGCAACTGATCGCGCGAGCTCGCCGTGATGATCGCGATGATGATGCAGATGGCTGCCATCGAGACGATCGGCAGCACCTTCGGCATCCAGCGCTGGTCCCGCAAAATGCGGTTGAAGATCAGGCCGGCCACGATCGGCAGGATGATCATGTTCAGGATCGACAGCATCATCGCCCACGTGTCGATCGGCACGAACCGTCCCGCGAGCCACTGCATCGCCAGCGGCGTCAGCAGCGGCGACAGCATCGTCGAGCACGCCGTCATCGTCACCGAGAGCGCGACGTTGCCGCCGGCGAGGTAGGTCATCACATTCGAGGCCACGCCGCCCGGCGCCGCGCCGACGAGCACGATGCCCGCGGCGATCTCACCCGTGAAGCCGAAGGCCGACGCGAGCGTGTACCCGGTGACCGGCATCACGCCGAACTGCAGGAGCATGCCGACGAGCACGCCCCTCGGCATCACGAGCACTCGCGCGAAGTCGGCCACGCTCAGCGTGGTGCCCATGCCGAACATGATGATTTGGATGAGCGGCACGATCAGGGCGGTGAGCCTGAAGTCGCCGACCGTGAGGAACAGCTCCGGGAAGAAGAGCGAAGCCGCCACGGCCGTGAGGACGGCGGACGTGAACGTGAGGCCCGAGAACCGCTCGGACCTGCTCACGGTGACCGTGAGGGCGGCAAGGGCAGCGATGAGGACGATGCCTCCAGCGACGTAGCCTGTCATCGAAGCGGCATCATGCCGCAGATCGTCAGCCGACGTCGATGCGGACGCCCGCGGCAATCAGCACGTTGGCAAACGGGGTGCCCTCCGCCATCGCCTCCACGTGCGGCGTGAACCCCTCTTCGTGCAGCACCGCCCGCCATTCGGCGGCAGTCCTGAAGGTGAATCGCTGCCGCCAGTTGCCGGTGACGAGCGCCTTGAGCGTGTTGCCGACCAGCACCATGCGGAACCGCCAGCCGGCCGCCGCGTCGGCCTCGCGGACCAGGACGCGCCCCGTGGGCGCGATCGAGGCACGGACGGCGCGCAGCAGCCGCCGCTGGTCCGCGTCGGGCATCGTGTGCAGCACGTCGAAGAGCAGCGCCACGTCGTGGTGGGGAAAGCCCACGCTGCGGGCGTCGCCGCTCGTGATGTCCGCCTCGTGCACGAGGGCCCGCGCGGCGATTGCCGCGATGCGATCGCGCGTCTCGACGCCCACGAGGCGCGTGAAGCGCGGCGGGTCGGGACGGGTGGTGTCCCAGGTGCCATGCCTCGCCGTTTCCTGTGCCTCGGCGACGAGCGCCAGCATGAGGCCCTGCCCGCAACCGATGTCGAGCAGGGTCCCGGTCTCCCCTGGCAGTTGCGTCGAGAGGGCGGCCGCGTACACGGGGTCGCCCGAGAGCTTGCCGCGCGCGAACTCCCAGGCCGTGATGCCCGCGTCGAGGTATCGGTCGCTGGCCCGCCGCGCGAGCAGCTGGAAGAACGGATCCTTCGCCGGGCGCCGGGCGACGTAGGTCAGGAGCGCCCCGGCGGCACCCACGATCAGCCCGACGACCGCGCTGCCGACGGCCAGATCGGCGCCGAACATCCAGATGCGGGACGCGTCGAGCATGTCCCACGACAACGACAGGGTGCTCCCGCGGCGCACGAGGGCGCCGGCCTGGACCTCGGCGTAGAACAGCGGCGGGATGACGATCGGATTGATGACGTTGGCCGCGAGGTACATCTTCAGCCGGTTCAGGCCGAACATCGTACCGGCCAGCCAGCAGAGTCCGAAGTGCACGCCCCACAGCGGCGAACAGCCGATGAGGAGACCGAGGCCGACGGCGATCGACTCGCGACCGCGGGTGTCGCCTTCGGTGCGCAGCGCGTGGATGGCGCGCTGCAGCCGCGAGGCGCGCGACAGCGCCCGGGCGCTGCCTGCCAGCGGGGCCGTACCCATCTTCAGGTATTATGACGGTTCGACCCGCACGCTCACTTGCGGGACCATCCCGCGGTGATGCGCAAACTCGCGGCCACGACGTCGGCCGACCTCCAGTCCCTGTCTCCCCTGCCCCCGACATGGGTCGAGACGCTCGTCGGACCTGCCCCCACGGTCACACGCAGCGACAGCCCCGACATGTCGGTCGAGGTACGCACGGGCGAGCATTTCACGCACGTCGCGGTGGACATGCCGCGCGCCGACGCGCTGCCGCCCGACGCGCTCCACGACCGCGTGCGCGACGCGTACCTCGCGGTTGCGGCGACCCTGAACGCACAGCAGCGCCATCCCCTGCGGTTCTGGAACTTCGTGCCGCGCATCCACACACCGTCGGGGGACGGACTCGACCGTTACATGGTCTTCAACGGTGGCCGCTTCGCCGCCTGCGAGCACTGGCACGGTTCGTCGAACGACTTCGACCACACCCTGGCCGCCGCCTCGGGCGTCGGCGTGCTCGGCGAGGCGATGGCCATCCACTGCCTGGCGGCCGACACCGCGGGCGAACCGGTGGAGAACCCGCGGCAGGTGCCGGCCTACAGGTACTCGCGGCGGTACGGTCCGCGGCCGCCGTGCTTTGCGCGGGCGACCCGGCTGCTCACGCCGGTGCGCGGCGCCTGGTGGCTGCTCGTCGCCGGGACCGCAAGCATCCGGGGCGAGGAGACGATGCACGTCGGTGACGTCGCCGCGCAGACGGTCGAAACGCTCGACAACCTCGATGCGCTGCTCGCTGCCGCCGAAATGCAGCGCGGGACCGCTCACTCGAGCGCCCGTTTCACCAGCCTTCGCGTCTACATCGTTCGTCCCGACGACCTGCGGGCCGTGCGGGCGCGGATCGAGCAGCGATACCCCGACGTGCGCGACGTCGAGTTCGCACAAGCCGAGATCTGCCGCGCGGATCTGCTCGTGGAAATCGAAGGCGTCGCGGAGTTGTAGGTGCGTTCGCGGTAACCCGCCGCGCGCCGACTGGCGCAGACCGGGTCTTCGACGCGCGTCAGCGGGGCGCGTGCGTAGGCGCGCTCGGGGAACGCGCCGTGCCCGCTGCGTCGGCGAGCGTGATGCTGCCCCGGGCGACGAGCGTGCCCGACGCCGTGACGGTCCCCTCGATCTTGAACAAGCCCCCCATCCTGCCGACGACGCGTGCGGTCGCTTCGAGCGTGACGCCCGGACCGCAGCCCGCGGGGAATCGGAACCCGTCGACCGCCGCCACACGCAGCGCGCGTGGCGCGTGCGGCTCACCCTCGGCCGGGGCGCCCACCGCGAGGCCGCCCGTCTGGGCAAGCAGCTCGATCAGCACGATGGCCGGCACCACCGGCTCCCCGGGGAAATGGCCCTGGAAGAAGAAGTCGTCGGCATGCGTGACGCGGCGGCAGGTGGCTCGCCGGCCCGGGTCGATCGAAACCACCTCGTCGACGAGACGCATCGGCGGTGTGTGCGGCAGCAGCAACAGCGGATCCACGGCTTATGATCGCTGATCGCGCATGCGTTCACGCTCTCCCATCGCCGACGCCTTCGACGCCGTGCTGGCTGACCGGGCCAACGAGGTGCTCCTCGTTGCGCCGAGCGAGGCACGGACGTACACGGCACGCCAGATAGACGACACGGCGATCGACCTTGCCACGGCATGCCGCCGTGTCGGGCTGGGCCGTGGCCATCTGGTGCTCGCCTGCCTCGGCAACGTGGCCGCGATGCCGTCGCTCGTGCTCGCATGTCTGCGCGAGGGGCTGCCGCTGCTGCCCGTGGACCGGAGCACGCCGGCAGCGGAGGTCCGGGCCCTTGCCGACACGTGGCAGGCCGCAGCCGTGATCGTTCCGGCATCGCTCGACCTCGACGCGGTTGGTGTCCCCGGGGTGGGCGGTATCGGCCGGGCTGGGACAGCCGGCTCAGGTCAGGCTGGGACAGCCGGCCCTACCGAGAGCGGGGCGCGGCGGACGCGCGTGAGCTTCCCTGTGGATCTGGCCGCATACGTGCTCGACGCGCGCCCGGATGCGGGCGCCCATGCCCCGGCGGCCCTCCTGCGCCTGACCTCGGGCAGCACCGGCGCGCCGCGTGCGACCTGTACCGAGGAGCGGCACCTGCTCGCCGACGTCCGGCACATCGTGGACGCGATGGGCATCGGCCCCCGGGACCGCCAGCTCGGGGTGATTCCCCTGTCGCACGCATACGGCTTCGGCAACCTGCTGCTTCCGCTGCTCTGGCAGGGCACGGCGCTGTGGCTGCGTCCGCAGTTCGTGCCGACGCAGGTCGGCCCCGACATCCACGATGGGCGGCTGACGACGTTTGCCGGCGTGCCGTTCATGTTCGAGCACCTCGCGCGCCACCAACCGTCGCCCGCACTCGGCGCGCTGCGGCTCGTGCTGTCGGCGGGCGCTCGGCTGCCGTTCTCGACCGTGCAGGCGTTCCATGACGTGGCCGGCGTGAAGGTCCGCTCCTTCTACGGCTCGAGCGAGACGGGCGGCATCTGCTTCGACGGCACCGACGCGCTCGACGCGCGCGTCCCTGTTGGCCAGCCGATCGGCGAGGTCGCCGTCACCCTCGTCGAGGACGACGACGCCCCGGACGGGGCCGGGCGCGTGCAGGTACACGGCCCCAACGTGATGGATCGGTACATGTCGCCTCCCGACGGTGTGGAGGCGATGGAGGCCGATACCGCCGCGCCGACGTCGGCGTTCGTGGCGCCGGCGACGTTCCTCACCGGCGACTACGCCTCACGCGACGCCACGGGTGTCCACGTGCTCGTGGGCCGCGTCGCGTCGTACGTCAACGTGGCCGGCCGGAAGGTGCATCCGCGCGAGATCGAAGCGGCGCTGCGCGGGTTGCCGGGCGTGACCGACGCCGTGGCGCTGCCGGTGGACGATCCGCTGCGTGGACAGGCGCTCGGCGCCTGCGTCGCGAGCACGCATCCGTGGGACGCGCGCACGGTTCGCGAGGCGTTGTCGTCGCAGCTGGCCGCGTGGAAGCTGCCGCGCGTCCTCGTGGTGCTGCCCGCCTTACCGCTCACCGAGCGCGGGAAGATCGACAGGATCGCCATCGCCCGCCGACTCGGCCAGGCGTGACTCCATCGCGACGCCGGATCGCAACAGTTTCGCGACCGGGCACGCCTCGGCGATCTCGAGCAGCCGCGCCTTCTGCCCGTCGTCGAGCGGACCCGTCACCGTGATGTGCTTCACCATCGTCGGCGTCGGCCTGGCGGAGTAGTGGACCTGCACGCGCACGTCGCCGAGCGGCCACTGCTTGCGCTGCGCGTACATGCGCAGCGTGATGGCCGTGCACGAGGCCAGGCTGCCCATGAGCAGTTCGATGGGCGTCGGGGCCGTGTCGGCACCGCCGACCTCGGCAGGCTCGTCGGCCGCGAACGTGTGCGTGCGCGCCGACATCGTCGTCGTGTAGCCGGGGCCGAGCGTGGCGTCGAGGATCCGCAGGCTCATCGCAACCGCCTATCGCGCCAGCTTCTTCAGGAGCGCGATCTGCCCGCCGTGATAGGCAAGGTGATGGACGAGCCCGAGGACGGTCTGCTGGTAGGTCATGCCGGTGCCGAGCGCTGCGTTTCGGGTGTCGCCGACCCGATCGTCCCAGCGGCGCTCCGGAAAGCCGGCGACGCTTTCGGTGAGCCGGGCCATCGCGTTGGTCAGCGCCAGGCGCATGGACGTCCAGCCCGTCTCGTTGAGCGCGCGTGGCACCGGCCAGTCGCCCTCGACCGGATCGGCGGCGGGATGGCCTTGCACCCGCCTGTTCACCTCGGCGACCCATGAGGTCATGTGGGCGACGATTTCCGCGATGGAATGGACATCGGGCGAGGGACGCGCCTCGGCCTGGGCCGCGGTCACGCCCGCGAGCAGTTCGACGATCGACGGCCCGTGCCAGGGCTCGCCGTCATAGGCCTGGTGCAGTTCCTCGATCAGGTGACAGGTACGAGTCGTGGGCATGGCGCCTCCGGTGCTGCGGCGTGGTGCACGCCATGATCGCATTGTTCCGGCGTTCGGCGCGCGGGGGGGCGGGCTCGAGAGGCGCCCCTACCGGGTGACGGCCACGGCGTGGTGGGAGCGGCGGGGCTCCGCGCCTCCCTCGAGCCGGCCGTTGACGTTGTCGAACTGCAACGCGGCCGCGTAGCCGTGCCGGAGCTCGCCCTTGCGTCCGACCTTCCTGAACTGGTGGCCACGGGCGGCCAGGTCGTCGAGCACGGCGCCGGGGAAGCGATCCTCGATCTGCACGCGCGCTCGCAGGCCGGCGGGATCCGCGGGGTCGCGCGCCACGAGCAGCCGCGGCGCCTCGACGGCAGCCTGTGCCCCGAGCCCGCCGTCCACGTGGCCGAGGATGATGCTGTACACCGAGGCGGCGATCCACGCGTTGCCCGCCGCGCCGAGCGCCAGGCGGGGCTTCAGCACGCCGTCCACCTCCTCGCAGAGCAGCGTCGGCGCGCTCGTGGACGACGAGCGCATGAGCGGCAGGAGTTGCCCGTACGCGCCACGCACCGCCCGGTACCCGCGCAGGTGGTTGTTGTAGAGGAAGCCGAGTCCCTTCGACACGTAGAAGCTGCCGCCCCACGTCGACAGCGTCTGCGTGACGACGATGACGTTGCCGGCCGCATCGCCAATCGCGAACGCGGTGGTGCCGCGCCCGATGCGATCGCCCTGGCCCTGCCCGGTGGCGTCGACCTCGTCGCCGAATGGCAGCGCGCGCTCCGCGTCGATCCGCGAGAACAGCGACGCCGCATGCCCCGGATCGAGGTGCGGCGCGGTCTCGACGGGCCAGAGCGCCGGGTCGGCGATGCGCCGCAGCGGATCGCGCGCCTTCCACGCCTCGATCGCGTAATGCAGGTAGTCGGGCCGCGACTGGAGGCGCGCGCCCGCTTCGGGCTGATAGCGATCGAGGATCTGCAGCGTCGCGATCAGCGCGGTGCCGGTCGGCACCGGCGGCGGCGCGCCGAACACGCGGAGCCCGCGGTAGCGTCCGCTGACCGGCGCACGCTCGATTACCTGGTACTGCGCGAGATCCTCGAGCCCGATGATCCCGCCGTTGGCTTCCATGTCGGCGGCGATGCGTCTGGCGATGCTGCCGCGGTAGAACGCGCCGGCACCTTCCGACGCAATGACCCGCAGCGTCGCCGCGTAGTCGGGATTGGCGAACCGCTCGCCTGCACGCGGCACGCGGCCGTTGGGCATGAAGATGCGTGCCGCCTCCGGCCATCGCTCCAGCAGAGCGCGTCCTTCACGGACGGTCGTCGGCAGCGCCTCGTCGAGTTCGTAACCCTCCGCCGCGAGTGCGATCGCCGGTGCGATCAGCTGCGCCCAGCTGAAGCGACCCGATCCGTACCGCCGATGCAGGTGATCCATGCCCGCGACGGCGCCGGGGATGTTCGCCGCGGCAGGACCGTCCCCCACGAGACGCCCATCCTTGAAGATCGCGCTGTTGGTCAGCGTCGCGTGGATCGGCGACTGGTCCTTGTAGTCGATGACCACCGGCTCGCGCATG
>JAEYZV010000299.1 GCA_023427865.1 Acidobacteriota bacterium | reverse complement strand
CGGCACCGTCGTCGTGTTCGAGAGCCTCGCCACCGATCTCATCGCCAACTTCACCGACACCGCCTCGTTCACCGACGTCTTCGCCACGCCGATGGCAGGATCGAATCGCGCTGGTCCGATCGAGTGGCTGACCCGGGACGCCGTGCTGCTCGCAGGCGGGAACCAGGACGCCGCGCTCGAGGACGTCACGGCCGACGGGCGGTACGTCGCGTGGCGATCGGCCGCCACGAACCTCGTGCACGCGTCCGTCCTCTCCGACGTCAACAACGCCGATGACGTGTTCGTGCAAGACCGGGTGTCCGGCGGTCCCGTCAGCGTCATGAGCATCGTCCCGGTCGGAGCGCCCGCGACGGCCAACGGGGCCAGTGGATGGTCAACGCTGCTGCCCACCGGGCAGGTGGCCTTCTTCAGCGACGCGACGAACCTGCTCGTCACGCCGCCGACCTCCGGCACCAACATCTTCGCGCCGGTGTCGGGCGCTGCTGACGTGTCGATCACGGGGACGGTGCGGGACGGCGGGGGCGTGGGGTTGCCCGGGATCACCGTGACGCTCACGGGCAGCGCGTTCGACGCAACGACGACCGCCGCGGACGGTCGCTACACGTTCGGTGGCTTGACGCTCGGCGGAAGCTTCGTCGCGACGCCGTCGGCCACTGGCTACGTGTTCACGCCAGCCTCGGTGTCGTTTCCCAATGTGACCGGGGACGAATCGGCCGACTTCACGGCGACGTGCGCCCCGGCGATCTCCGGCCTCGTCCGCGATCGCCTCGACGGAGCGTTGGCCGGGGTCACGGTCACGCTCTCGGGCGCCGGCACCGCCAGTGCGGTCACCGATGAGGAGGGACGGTATACGTTCACGGGCGTGACGTTGGGGCAGTCCTTCACAGTGACACCGGGCCGGGCGGGGTTCACCTTCGAGCCGGCGTCCCTCCCGATCACCACGACGACATGCGGCACGATCCCCGCGACCTTCGTCGCGACCTCGGGCCAGTTCACCCGCTACTTCGCCGAGGGGGCAACGAGCGCGTTCTTCGATACGAGGATTGCGCTGCTCAATGCAAGCGGTGTTCCCGCGAACGTGCGCCTGACGTTCCAGCAGGCCACCGGGGCCGACGTCGTCCACGAGCTTCCGCTCGATGGCGTCCAGCGCGTCACGGTCGACCCGAAGACCATTCCCGGGCTCGAGACGGCCGAGTTCTCGACGGTCGTCTCATCGGACCAGCCCGTGATCGCCGATCGCACGATGCGCTGGGATGCCTCCGGCTACGGGAGTCATGCCGAGACCAGCCTCGTTGCGCCGCGCACCTCGTGGTACCTGGCCGAAGGCGCCACGACCGGTGAGTTCCAGCTCTTCTACCTGCTCCAGAACCCCAACGACATCGTCGCCGACGTGGAGGTCACGTACCTGCTGCCCGCGCCGGCGCAACCGTTCACGAAGACGTACGCGATCCAGCCGCACACGCGCCGGAACATCTGGGTGAATCTCGAGGACGCGCGTCTCGCGCACGCGGAGGTGTCGGCGATGTTCACCTCGCCGGTGCCGGTGATCGTCGAGCGCGCGATGTACCGCAATACGCCGACGCAGATCTTCGCCGCGGGCCACGAGGCGGCCGCGGTGGCCGGACCCGCGATGCAGTGGTTCTTCGCCGAGGGCGCCACGGGCCCGTACTTCGACCTCTTCTACCTCATCGCGAACCCGGGGACGACGCCCGCGGTGATCGACGGGCGCTACCTGCTGCCCGATGGGCGTGTGCTGAGCAAGCGGTACACGGTGGCGCCGCAGAGCCGCTTCAACGTGTGGGCCGACTTGGAGACGTTCCCGGGGCAGGTGGGCCTGCCGCTGGCGGACACGGCGGTCTCGGCGACGTTCACGTCGGCAAATGACGTCGGGTTCGTTGCGGAGCGTGCGATGTGGTGGCCCGGCAATGCGTCGCAGTGGCTCGAGGGCCACGCCTCGGCTGGAGCGTTGCAGTCGGGCACCAAGTGGGCAGTGGCCGACGGCGAAGCGGGCGGGCCGCTCGGAACGGAGACGTACCTGCTGATTGCGAACACGTCCAACCGGGACGGCACGGTGCAGGTGACGCTCGTCTACGAGGACGGCGGCACGAGCGTGCTCACCAGGCCCGTCAAGGCGAACGCTCGGGCCAACGTCGCGCTTCCCGCGGACGTGCCCGCCGCGTCCAACCGGCGATTCGGCGCGGTGGTCGAGAGCCTCGGCCCCGACCCCGTGCAGATCGTCGTCGAGCGGGCGATGTACGACAACGCCCGCGGCGTCACGTGGGCCGCCGGATCGAACAACCTCGCGACGCGGTTGAGGTGACGAGCGCCCCTTGCCCGACGGTGGGGTGAGACGTAGCTGTCGGGCCTTGCCTGGGCCTTCGGCCGTGGGCTTCTGCCTGGGCCGTGGGCGCGGGACGTTCGTTTGATGCCGGGCCGGGGTGGGCGATGCTACTGCCCGGATTGCCGCGCGCGGCGGCAGGGCGCTGCTAGGAGCAGCAGCGACAACACCGCTCCGAAGCGGTGCGCGTGGTGTGTCCGCGAAGGAC
>JAEYZV010000285.1 GCA_023427865.1 Acidobacteriota bacterium | reverse complement strand
GTTGATGGTCGGGCTGCGTGACGCGGCGGGCGACATCGTCGTCTGCATCGATGACGACCTGCAGCATCCGCCAGAGGCCATACCGGAACTCGTGCGCGCGGTGCAGGCGGGGCACGACGCGGTATTCGCGCGGTTCGCGCAGCCGCGGCATGCCCCCTGGCGCCGCTTCGGCAGTGTCGTCATGCGCGTCATCGACAGGATTGTGTTCGGCGCGCCGCCGGGCCTCTTCGTCTCGAGCTTCCGTGCGATGAACCGGAGCGTTGTCGATCGCGTGTGCGCGTATCGCGGTGCGTCGCCGTGGATTCGCGGGCAGATCCTGATCGCGAGCCGGGCAGCGGCAAACGTCGACGTGGAGCATCGCGCGCGGCGCGGCGGCGGCAGCAGTTACGACGCGACCGCGTTGTTCGGCGTCGTTGCTCGGGTCCTGCTCGAATGGTCGCGCCTGCCGGCATGGTGCGCGGTTGCGGCCGGACTCGCCACGACCCTCGCAGGCGTCGCACTCGGCCCGGCCACGGGCGGCGCGGCGGGAGCGATCGCCGTGCTGCTACTCCTGCAGGGGAGTGCGTGGGCGGTGGTGGGTGTCGCCCTGTTCGCCGGGGGCGGGAAGGAACGCCGCACCTTTCCGCTCGAGTCGCGAGACGAACACGCGCAGCCCGTCGGCCGTGGGGTAGAGGAGCTCCAGGCAGCTGTCGGGCGCCGTGCGGTAGGCAGCGAGGCAGCCACGGCCGGTCACGAGCCGGGTGTGCAACGCCGCGATGCCGCCCGGCGCGAGGAACGGCCACACGCTCGCTGAGACGAGACCGGCCAGCACCGTGCACGCCGCAGCTGTCGCGATGCCCCGGCGGCGATTCACGGCGACGCTGCCTTCGCCTGCCGATGCCGTGATGCGGAGGAGCGCGGCAATCGCGATCCACAGCAGGGCGCTGCCGTAGGCGAACCTGGCCTCGTGTATCGAAGCGAGCGCGAGCCCGCCGCGGGCGAGACCCACGCCGAGCACGTACGTCGCGGCCCAGGCTCCGATGGCGATCCACGGCAGGGCGTGCTGGCGCAGGTCCCTCCGCCAACACGACGGGACGAGCACGAGGAAGAACGCCAGGCCTGCAGCGCCCATGACACGCGTCGGCTTGTAGCCCAGTTGCGCTGCCGCGGGGGCGACGGGGAGCCCGGCTACCGCGGCCGTCGCGTGGACAACGGCCGTGACGCCCTCCGGTGCGGTCGCCTGGTACGGCGCGGCCGTGCGGAGTTCGATGACGTGGAGAGCGGCGACGGCGCAGGCGATGCCTGCCCACACGGCGAGGGTCCCGGTCGGCGGTCGCGGTGGGTGCAGCACAAGCAGTGCGAAGACGAACGGCCACGTGAACACGCCCGGGCCGTACGACAGCGACGCGACGAGGCAGAGAACGGCCGTCACCACGGCGCGCGCCGCGCCACTCGACGAACTCGTCGCCACCGCAACCGACGCGACCAGCGCGAGCACCACGATGTGCATCGAGAACTGGCGCGGGTCCATCCACATCGGCCAGTAGGCGAGGGGAAAGGCGAGGCCCGCGACCGCGAGGGGTGCCAGGATGCCGGGCCAACCCGCGGGACGCGTCGATGTGCGCCGCAGTATGCCGAGCAGGAGCCAGAGCGTCGCCAGCGACAGCGGCAGTTTCAGGTAGACCCGCGGTAACACGTGGATCGACGAGAGCGAGAACAGCGCATCGTCGACGAGCAGGGGGATGAACACGCGATGGCCGTTGAAGAGCGGCCAGTAGCGCGCCAGCCGGGACGGTGCCGCCGCGGTCTCGTACGTAGCCGTCGGGCCGTGCCCGACGGACGGCCCGAGTTCCCTGTCGCCCGTAGCCGTCGGGCCTTGCCCGACGGCCGGGGCGAGTTCCCTGTGGTACGTAGCCGTCGGGCCTTGCCCGACGGAGCTTTCCGGGTAGATCCGATCCAGCCAATCCCACGTGTCCCAGTACGGCACGTCGACGGCGTAGGTCGCGACGAGCAGCGCGACGATGACGGCTGGAGCGAGGAGCGCTGCGCGCAGCCACCACGAATCGGCGGCAGCGCGTGAGGCGGTCATGCGCCGGCGGCCGATCGCGGCGGCAGGCCGATGATCGCGCGCGCCTGGTCTGGCCTCGCGGGTTCGCGGCCAGCCGCACGTCCCAGCGCCACGAGCCGCTCGACCAGCGCGACGTTGGAGGCCGGATCGGACTTCGCGGCATCCATGAAAAGGCTGTCCTCGAGTCCGACCCGGACGTGGCCGCCCATGGTGATGGACATGGCGTTCACCGGGAACTGGAACCGGCCGATGCCGGCGCCGGCCCACGTGGCGCCGTCGGGCAGGGCCTGGACCATCAACGCCAGGTTCAAAGGCGTTGCTGCCAGCGTTCCGCGGGAGCCGAGCAGGATGTTCACGTAGAACGGCGGCCGCAGCACCTTCCGCCCGATCAGGTACCGCGCGAAGTCGAGCATCCCGAGGTCGAACACCTCGAGCTCCGGAACGATGCCGCGCTCCTGCATGCGCGTGGCGAGTGCCTCGATCATCGACGGCTCGTTCACCGACGCCTGCGTCGGAAAGTTCATCGAGCCGAGCGTCAGCGACGCCATCTCCGGCTTCGCGTCGCCATCCAGGTCGAGCACTGCGGCTCGCTGCTCGAAGGCGCCGAACGTCCGTCCGCTCGTCGACACGCAGACGATCAGGTCGGGCGCCTGCCGGCGCACCTGCTCGATCACGACACGGTACGTCTCCGGTCGCCACGTCGGTGCGCCGTCCGTGTCTCGCGCGTGCAGGTGGACGATCGACGCCCCGAGCGCACGGCAGGCCGCAGCGTCCGTGGCGATCGCCTCCGGCGTGACGGGAAGCGCCGCGCTGTCGCGCCGCGTGGGCACCATGCCGGTCGGTGCGAGATTGACGATGAGCGGCGCGGTGGTCATCGCCCGTCGATGCCCTCGCGCGTCACGCGGGCGGGCACGCCCATCACCTGCACCCGATCGGCGACATCCTTGGTCACGAGCGCGCCCGCACCAACGAGGCTGCCCCGGCCGATGGCCAGCTTGTCGAGCACGATGGCGCCGATGCCCACGTAGGTCGCCTCGCCGATGGCGCAGCACCCGCCGATGTTCACGCCGGGCCCGAGCGTCGCGTACTCCCCGATAGCCGTGTGATGTCCGATCAAGGCGCCGCGGTTCACGATGGCGTGCCGGCCGATGCGGGCGTGGGCGCCGATGATCGCGCCGGCGCTGACGATCGCTCCCTCGCCGATCTCTGCCGTCCGCGATACCCGGGCGGTCGGATGCACGAGTGTCGTGAAGCGCATGCCGAGCGACGCCGCCTGCTCGACGAAGCGGCTGCGACGGGTCGTGCTGAGCGCGCAGAGCGCGACGTGTGAGCGCCCGAGGGTCGCGAGCTCGTCCACCCAGTGGACGGGCAGGCCTTCGAGGCGCGTCCCGACGCGCGCCGCGTCCATGTTCTCGACGAAGCCGGCCACGCGGATGCCGGTGACGTCCCCGGCCAGGTCGGCGACCTCGACGGCAAACGTGCGCGTGCCGAGGATGAGCAGCGTCCGGGTGTCGCTCACGATACCGCGTCGTCCTGGAGATAGTCGCTTACCGATTGGACGACGAGGTCGACGTCCTCGTCGGAGAGTTCCGGATAGAGCGGCAGGCTGAGGATCTCCGTGAACACGTGTTCGCTGCCCGGCAGCGACGTCCGGAAGGCGGCAAAGGCGGGCTGCAGGTGGTTGGGGATGTACTCCACGAGCGTGCCGATGCCCCGCCCGCGCAGCCAGGCCATCAGCCCGTCGCGACGACCCTCGTGGACGCGCACCGTGTAGGTGAACGGGCAGACGTCGGGATTCGGCCGGGTCACCGGCGTCAGGCCACCGACCTGCGCAAGGGCCCGGTCGTAGTGCGACACGATCGCCTGCCGGCGCTCGAGGAACTGCGGCAGCCGCGCCAGTTGCGTCAGGCCGATGGCGGCGTTCATGTCGGGCATGTGCGCCCGCCAGCCCTGGCTCTCGACCGTATACGACCACGAGGCCGCGCCCGTGTGCCGGCTCCAACCGTCGGAGGAGATGCCCAGCGTGCGCGCGGCACGCAGGCGCTCCGCGATGGTGTCGGACGCGGTGGCAATCGCCCCACCCTCGCCACAGGTGATGTTCTTTATCGGGTCGAAGCTGTAGCACCCCGCCACGCCCACCGTGCCCAGCGCCCGCCCCCCGTGGACGGACCCGAACGCGTGCGCGGCGTCCTCGACGATCGCGAGGTCGTGCTCCTCCGCGAGGGCCGCGAGTCGCGAGATGTCGCAGGAGGCGCCGCCGAAATGCACGGGCATGATCGCGCCGACGACGCCCCCCTCGTGCCGGGCACGACGCAGGCGGACCGCGCAGTCGTCGAGATCGAGTTGCAGCGTACCGACGTCGACGTCGCAGAAGAGCGGTGTGAGGCGCGCGGCGAGGATGGCCTGGACCGAGGCGACGAAGGTGAGCGACGGCACGAGCACGGCGCTGCCGGCCGGCAGGTCCAGCGCCTCGAGCGCGAGATGCAGGGCGGCCGTCCCGCTGCCGACGGCGACCACATGAGGCACCTCCAGGCGGTCGCGCAGGGCGTGCTCGAAGGCCTGCGTCGCGGCGCCGGGCCCGAGCCAGCGGCTCTCGAACACGCGGCCGACGGCAGCAAGTTCCCGTTCACCGATCGCGGGTCTGTGCGTGGGGATGAAACGGCGCATCGGACGAGCGACGCAGCCCGCGTGGCGTCGCGGCGCGAGAGCTGCGTGGGACGGCAGGCAGGGTCTCGTGTGCCTGTCGGGTCGCGCGCATTGTAGCATTCGTCCGGAGACACCCAGACGCATGCGCATCACCGAGATCGAAACCTTCATCGTCGGCACCGAATGGCGCAACTTCACCATCTGCCGCGTTCACACCGATTCCGGGCTGACCGGCCTCGGCGAGTCGCGCATCCCGAACCATCCGCACGCGCTCGAGGCCTACGCGCGCGCGGCAGCGCGGCACGTCGTGGGGCGCGACCCGTTCGACATCGAGTCGCTGGTGCTGCGGATGCGGCGCGACGACTACTCGCGTCCGGGCGAGATCATGAGCTCGGGCATCGCGCTGTTCGAGATGGCCTGCTGGGACATCGTCGGCAAGGCGCTGCAGCAGCCGGTGTATCGCCTGCTCGGTGGCAAGGTGCGCGACCGCATCCGGGCGTACGCCAATGGGTGGTACCGCGTCGAGCGGACGCCGGAGCAGTTCCATGCGGCAGCCTCGGCGGTCGTGGCCAGGGGCTACACGGCCCTGAAGTTCGATCCGTTCGGGCCTGGCTACTACGAACTCGACGCGGCCGAGCGGCGGCGTGTCGTGGCCCTGGTCGAGGCGGTGCGCGACGCGATCGGGCCCGACGTGGAGATCCTGCTGGAGATGCACGGCCGCTTCTCGCCCGTGCAGGCGGTCCAGATCGCGAAGCTGCTCGAGCCATACGGTCTCGGATGGATCGAGGAGCCGGTGCCGCCCGAGAACCTCGCGGCGCTGCGCAGCGTGCGCGAGCAGCTGCCGGGCGTGACGATCGCGACGGGGGAGCGCATTCATGCGCGGCACGAGTTCCGCGAGTTGTTCGAACTGCGTGCCGCCGACGTGATCCAGTTCGACGTCACGCACATCGGCGGGCTCCTCGAGAGCAAGAAGCTCGCAGCGCAGGCCGACGTGCACTACGTCACGGTCGCGCCGCACAACGTCGGTGGCCAGATCTCGACGGCCGCCAACCTGCACCTCGCCGCGTGCACCACGAACTTCCGCATCCAGGAGTACTTCAACGACTTCGCGGACCCGTGGGTGAAGGACACGGCGCCGGGCGCCCCGGAGGTCGTCGACGGCTACTTCGCGCTGCCGACCGCGCCAGGGCTTGGCGTGGAACTCGACGAAGCCGTCTGCGCGGCGCACCCGTGCGGCACCACACACTTCAACCTGTTCACCGAGGGCTGGGAGAAGCGCGAGGGCGTAACCGGCTGACGTCCCCTCGTCACGCGCGCCACTGCGAAGACTGGCCCCGCGGGATGGTCAGCGTCTGCCAGCGCTCGCCCAGGCTCCACTTGGAGAGCCACACGATCTGGCCGACGTGGGCCGCCGTGTGCGCCAGCGAGCGCAGCACCGCCGCGTGGACCGGCAGCGTCTCGCCGCGGATGGCGACACTGCGCTCGAGGTCCTCGGGCCGCAGCACGGCGAGCGACGCGTCGACGAGATAGAAGCCGCGCTCCCAGCCGGCCATCAGCGAGGTCCGCGTATCCCCGTCGCGGATCTCGAATTCCGCATCGCGGTCGCGGTCCGGCTTCTCGCCCTCGGTGGTCAGCACGTCCGTCCAACGGGACCGGAGGTTGCCGCCGACGTGCTTGACGATGATGGCCAGGCTGTTGGATTCCGGCCCGGGCTCGGCAAAGAACGTGGCGTCGCCTACCTGCCCGAGCGCGCGCTCTGCCGAGGCGCGCAGCTTGCTGAACTCGACCCGGGTGCTCTCGACCCACCGCATCTCACTCGTCATCGCTCCTCCTGGCCGGCCTTCTTGCACGCGCGCCCTCGACCTTGCGGGAGCGGAAGGACGCAGCTATGCTGGCGGCAAGCGCTTCTGAAATCATTAGCGATCGTAATGATGCGCTGGCGGGGTCAGCCATGAAAGAGACAATCGTCGAGTACGGCGTCGAAATCCCCGCGGACATCATGATCGCGCCGCCCGATCCGGACGCGCTGGAACTCGAGGCGGGCCACCCCGGGCTGGGCGACGCCGGCTACGTCGCGCGCCGCCGCGAGATGTTCGAGTTGTGCCGCCGACATCGGCTCGAGCGCCTCGGACCGCCGCTCGTGACCTACACCGACGAGGAACAGCGAATCTGGCGGGAGGTGAGCCCGAAGCTCGACGAGCTCCACCGCCAGCATGCCAGCCGGATCTACCTCGATGCCAAGCGCGCGCTCGGCATCAGTGCCCACGAGATCCCGCAGCTTCGACATCTCAGCACGCGGATCGAGCAGGAAACCGGCATGTCGCTCGTGCCGGCGGAGGGGCCTATCGCATACCGGACGTTCTACGGCTACATCGCCGAAGGCGGGTTTCCGGTGACGCAGTTCATCCGGCACGGGTCGCACCCGGAGTTCACGCCGGAGCCCGACATGATCCACGACTGCCTCGGTCATGTGCCGCCACTGATGAACCAGGACTACGCGGCGCTGCTGACCCGGATCGGCCAGGCGGCGATGGCCGCCCGCTCGGGCGAGCAGGTGCTCGCCCTCAAGCGTCTCAGCTGGTACAGCAT
>JAEYZV010000277.1 GCA_023427865.1 Acidobacteriota bacterium | reverse complement strand
TCGTCCCGGTCTCGTTCATGTCGAGCATCTCGGGACGGTTCCTGTACCAGTTCGGCAACACGTCGGCCGTGGCGATCCTCGTCACTCTGCTCGTGTGCTTCACGCTGACGCCGATGATCAGCGCGCGCCTGCTGCGCGGCGAGGTCGAGAAGCACAAGGACGCGCACGGCGCCGCCTCGCGCAAGGGCTTCTACCGCCACATCGACGCCTTCTACACGCGTGCGCTGACCTGGTCGATGCAGCACCGCGCCGCGGTGATGGGCATCGGGCTCGTCGTCGCGCTGTCGGCGGTCCCGCTGTACACGATCGTCAAGCAGGAGTACGTGCCGAGCGACGTCGACGAAGCCGAGTTCGAGCTGACCGTGACTGCCCCGGAGGGAACGAGCGTGGCGGCGATGGACGACGCGATGCGGAAGATCGAGCAGCGCGTCAGGGCCATCGAGGGTGTGCGCACGGTGCTCGCGACGGTCGGCGGCAGCTTCCTCGGGGCGGTGAACCAGGGGCAGATGTACATCCGCATCGCGCCGCACGAGGAGCGACTCTTCTCGTTCGGCCGGTTGCTGCGCGAGACGATGTCGCTGCAGCCGTGGGAGGCGTTCCGGGGCAACTACACGCAGCGCGAGGTGATGCAGAAGGTGCGCGAGGTCGTTCGCAGCTACCCTGAGCTGCGCGGCGGCCCCCGCAACGCCCAGACGTTCAATTTCGGCGGCGGCCCCTCCGAGATCGACGTGTCGATTCAGGGTCCCGTGCTCGAGGATTTGGCCCGGTACACCGAGCAGCTGCGTCAGCGCGCCGGCGAACTCGGCATCGTGGACGCCGACACGACCCTGAAGCTCGATCGGCCCGAGCTGCGGGTATTGATCGATCGCGATCGCGCCGCCGACCTCGACGTCGACACCCAGGACGTGGCGACCGCCCTCCGCCTGCTCGTGGGCGGGGACGAGGAGGTCACGCGCTATCGCGATGCCGCGATCAACGACGACTACGACGTGCAGCTCCGGCTCATCGACGCCGACCGCCGCGACGTGGCCACGATCGGCCGGCTGCTCGTGCCCTCACGCGATGGCCGGCTGATCCGCCTTGACAACCTGGTGAGGATCGAGACGTCGCGAAGTCCGTCGCGCATCGACCGCCTCGACCGGCAGCGTGACGCCCGCCTGCGCGGCAACGTCGCCCAGGGGTACGCCCTCGCCGACCGGCTGGAAGTCGTGCGCGCCGCCGGGCGCGACCTCGACATGCCGGCCGGCTACGTGATGACCATCGGTGGGCGGGGCCGGGAGCTCGAGCGGACCTTTGCCGAGTTCCTGTGGGCCTTCTCGCTGTCGGTGATCTTCATGTACATGATCCTCGCCGCGCAGTTCGAGAGCGTGATTCACCCGTTCACGATCCTGCTGTCGCTGCCGCTGGCGGTGCCATTCGCGCTGCTCTCGCTCTGGGCCACCGGCAACACCCTGAACCTGTTCTCGGCACTCGGGCTGCTCGTGCTGTTCGGGGTCGTGAAGAAGAACGCCATCCTGCAGATCGATCACATGAACAACCTGCGCGCGCACGGGCTGCCGCGGCTCCAGGCCATCATGCAGGCCAATCGCGATCGCCTCCGGCCGATCCTGATGACCACGCTGGCGCTGGTCGGCGGCATGCTGCCGCTGGCCCTCGGGACCGGACCGGGCGCCGAGGAGCGTCGCACGATCGCCGTCGTCGTGATCGGCGGCCAGACGCTGTCGCTCCTGCTCACCCTGCTCGTGACGCCTGTCGCCTACTCGGTGTTCGAGGATCTCGCTGCCAGCGAGGGCTGGCATCGCCTCCGGGCCAGGGTGGCTGGCCTCAAGCCGGCATCGAAAACCGCAGCGTAGAGAAATTGCAGAATTGCGGAATTGCAGAATTGCCGAATGCGGGCATACGTTCTCACGGCCCGGCTTCCGGGCATGACCGGCGGTGATGGGACGCGAAATCGCTGAAATTTTGAAATTCTGAACTTCTGCAATTATCCTGCGCCCCCAATGGCTCAGGCATCCCTCCGCGCGCCCGGGGCGCGCGACAGCCAGCGGGCGATCACGCTCTCGGTGGTCGTCGCCGCGCTCGGCTACTTCGTCGACATCTACGACCTGCTCCTCTTCAGCATCGTCCGCATCCCGAGCCTGCGCAGCCTCGGGCTGTCGGGTGACGAACTGCTCGTCGCCGGGGAGCGGCTGCTGAACATGCAGATGTCCGGCATGCTGCTCGGCGGGCTGCTGTGGGGCGTGCTCGGCGACCGGCGGGGCCGTATCAGCGTGTTGTTCGGGTCGATCTTCATGTACTCGGCCGCCAACATGGCCAACGCCTGGGTGCAGTCGGTCGAGGCGTACGCGTGGCTGCGGTTCATTGCGGGTATCGGCCTTGCGGGCGAGCTCGGCGCTGGCATCACGCTCGTCAGCGAGGTCATGCCGAAGGAAACGCGCGGCTATGGCACGACGATCGTCGCCGCCACAGGCATCCTCGGGGCGGTCGTCGCGGCGCTGGTCGGCGACCTCTTCGACTGGCGCGTCTCCTACATCGTCGGCGGCGTGATGGGGTTCGCGCTGCTCGCGCTGCGCATCGGCGTGTTCGAGTCGGGGATGTTCGAGAGCGTGAAGCAGATCGGCACGAGCCGCGGCAACGTGCTGCAGTTGTTCAACAACTGGACGCGTGCGCGGAAGTACGTCGCCGTCATCCTCACCGGCGTGCCGATCTGGTACGTCATCGGGATCCTGATCACCTTCTCTCCGGAGATCGGCCGCGCGCTGGGCATGACCGAGGCGCCGAGCGCAGGCCGGGCCGTGATGTTTGCGTATCTCGGCCTGGCGGCCGGCGACATCGCAAGCGGCTTCCTCAGTCAGTACATCGGCAGCCGACGTCGTGCGGTCCTGTTGTTCCAGCTCATCACGACGGCGTGCGTCGGTGTCTACTTCTTCCTCGCGCCGTTCACGCTGAGCGCCTTCTACGCGCTGTGCGTGGCGCTCGGGTTCGGCGCCGGTTACTGGGCCGTGTTCGTCACAGTGGCCTCCGAACAGTTCGGTACCAACATCCGTGCGACCGCGACGACGACCGTTCCCAACGTGGTGCGGGGATCGGTGG
>JAEYZV010000662.1 GCA_023427865.1 Acidobacteriota bacterium | reverse complement strand
AAGCGCGACTCGTCGGATCGCTTCCCGGTGCACGTCACCGAAGGCCGCGACCACTGGTACCACCGCATCGTGCAGGACGTGGAGAAGTGGTGCGAGCCCGAGGCCATGGACAGCGAGGACATGCTCTACGTCCTCTACACGTCGGGCACCACCGGCAAGCCCAAGGGGATCGTCCACACGACGGCCGGGTACCTCACGGGCACCATGTCGACCACCAAGGCCGTGTTCGACCTGAAGGAGGACGACGTCTTCTGGTGTACGGCCGACATCGGCTGGGTGACGGGCCACAGCTACGTCGTGTACGGGCCGCTCGCGGCGGGCGCCACCGTCCTGATGTACGAGGGCGCGCCCGACTGGCCCGAGCGTGACCGGTTCTGGAGCCTGATCGAGCGCCACGGCGTGTCGGTCTTCTACACGGCGCCGACCGCCATCCGCGCCTTCATGCGTTGGGGTTCGGACCTGCCGAAGCGTCACGACCTGAGCAGCGTGCGGCTGCTCGGCTCGGTGGGTGAGCCCATCAACCCCGAGGCCTGGATGTGGTACCACGAGCACATCGGCGGCGGGCGCTGTCCGATCGTGGACACGTGGTGGCAGACCGAGACGGGTCAGATCATGATCACGCCGCTGCCCGGCCTCACCACGACGAAGCCCGGATCGGCCACGCACCCGTTCCCCGGCATCTCGGTGGAGATTCGCAACCAGGCCGGCGACAAGGTCCAGCACGGCGGCGGTTTGCTGACACTCAGCAAGCCGTGGCCGGCCATGCTACGCGGCATCTACGGCGACCCCGATCGGTACGTCCAGCAGTACTGGAGCAAGTGGAAGGACGGCGCGTACTTCGCCGGGGACGGCGCGCGCGTCGACGCCGACGGGTGCATCTGGCTGCTCGGTCGCGTGGACGACGTGCTCAACGTCAGCGGGCACCGCATCGGCACGATGGAGGTCGAGAGTGCGCTCGTCGACCACCCGCAGGTCGCCGAAGCCGCCGTCGTCGGCCGTTCGCACGACATCAAGGGACAGTCGATCGCCGCCTTCGTGACGCTGAAGGAAGGCCACAAGGGCTCCACCGGTCTCGTGCACGAACTGCGCGAGCACGTGGTGAAGAAGATCGGCGCGCTCGCCCGGCCGGAGGAGATCCACTTCGCCGCGGATCTGCCCAAGACCCGCTCCGGCAAGATCATGCGCCGGTTGCTGCGAGACATCGCCGAAGGCAAGGCCATCGGCGACACGACGACGCTCGCCGATCCGGCCGTCGTGGCGAAGCTGAAGGACCAGTACGAGAGCCAGGAGGAGTAAGTGGACCTCGACCCTCGTCGTTCGGCCGTCGGCCTTCGTGGTCTGCAGCCGGAGTGACAGGCTGGCACACCTGGACGTGAACGTGCAGGTCGGTTCCGGACGGACCTGATACAAAGGGGCACGTGAGCGATCGCGTCCTCCTGCCGTTCGTCGACGCCTGGAGCGTGGACATCGAGGCGCCGCCTCGTACGGTGTGGCAGGTCCTGCTGGAATCGCAGCCGCCGGCACACGCGGGCGGCTGGCGGCGCGCCCTGGCGATGGCGCTCGGGGCCGACCCCGCGGTCGCGAACGGTCTCGGCGCGCACGTGATCGGTGCCGAGCGTCCCGGGTTCGAGGTCCGCGAGGTCGTCGCGCCCGCGACCTACGCCCTCGCAGGCCAGCACCGCTTCGCCCGCTACCAGCTCGTGTATCGCATCAGCCAACGCGGCGCACACCAATCCCGTCTCACCGCGGAGACGTTTGCGAGCTTTCCGGGACCGGCAGGACGCCTCTACCGGGCGCTCGTCATCGATGCCAGACTGCACGCGCTCGTGATGTGGATCACGGTGCGCGTGCTTCGGACGCGTGCCGAGGCCCGGGCCCGGCGCGAGCAGGCCAACCACGCGTGACAGACACACCCGCCGGTACGCCACCGGCCGCTCCGACCTCCACTCCTCCGCCGCCCTCGACGCCGGCGCCCGTGCCCGATCCGCCGTCAGGGGCCCGTCGGCGTTGGCTGCTGCCCGCCCTCGGCCTGGCGGCGCTGCTCGTCGTCCTCCTGGCGGTGACGACCATGCGGCCTGCGACACCGGTGACGAGCGAGTCGGTCACGCCAGCGCCGGTCGCCGAGTCGGCGCCGCCGGTGCTGGCCGAGACCGTCGGCGAGGAAGGGCACCTCGCCATTGCCGTGATCTCGCTGGATCGCGTGGCCGCCGACACGGTCGAGCTCCGGCTGGCCATCACGAACACGGCGCCCGCGGGATCGCCCGCGCTCGACATCGCACAGCGGTTCGCCGCCGACGGGCCGGATCGCGGCACGCTCGCGGAGATCTACCTGGCCGACCTCACGCACGAGCGCAAGTTCTTCGTGCTGCGCGACGCGCGCAACGCGCCGCTGGGGAGCAGGGACGATGCGCCGCTTGCCGCCGGGGAGCGGCGGGTGCTCTGGGCCCGGTATCCGGCGCCCAACGACAGGGACTCCGAGGTGGTGGTGCACGTGCCGCACGCCGACCCGATGCCGAACGTGCCCGTCAGGTCGCGCTCACCCGACGAACCGGAGTCGCCTGCGCCGCAATGACACCCTGGCGATTGCCGGTCGAGCGGCATCCCCCACCGATCCGACCGTCGCACCTGCGGGTGTTCGGCGTTCGGCCGGGGAACCCTGCCCGAGCGTCGCCCGTAATAAGCTGATGCCATGGCACTGATCGAGACGCGCGACCTGTGGAAGACGTATGTCATGGGCTCGGAAGAGATTCACGCGCTCCGTGGCGTGTCCATCGAGATCATGCGCGGCGAGTACGTGGCCATCATGGGGCCGTCGGGCTCCGGCAAGTCCACCCTCATGAACCTGATCGGCTGCCTCGACACGCCGAGCAAGGGCACCTACCTCCTGAACGACAAGGAGGTCAGCCGGATGGACGACGACGAGCTGGCGCGCATCCGCAACGAGGAGATCGGGTTCGTCTTCCAGACGTTCAATCTCCTTCCCCGCGCCTCGGCGTTGCACAACGTGGAGCTGCCGCTCGTCTACGCCGGCGTGAGCGCCAACGAAAGGGCGGAGCGCGCGAAGAACGCGCTCACGAGGGTCGAGCTCGAGCACCGGATGAGCCACAAGCCGAACGAGCTGTCGGGCGGACAGCGTCAGCGCGTCGCCATTGCCCGCGCGCTCGTGAACAATCCGTCGATCCTGCTGGCCGACGAGCCGACCGGTAATCTCGATTCGAAGACCGGCGTGGAGATCATGGCGCTGTTCGAGCGCTTGCATGCCGGAGGCAACACGATCGTCCTCGTGACCCACGAGCCCGACGTCGCCGCGCACGCCCATCGGGTGATCCACATTCGCGACGGGCAGGTCGAGAAGGACGTCACGCGCGCCGCGTAGCGAATTTCAGAATTTCGGAATTTCAGAATTTCAGGATTTCAGGATCTCCGGGATTCGGAGGCCGTGCGGCACGGGCGTCCATGAGGATGCTTCGTCTTGGGCGGCAGTTCCGCCGTGCCGGGAACTGTGAAATCCTGCACGTGCATGAGTTCCCGCCTGGCCATCGTGGCGCTGCTGGTGACGATGGCCGCGTGCGGCGGCGCGTCCACCCCCACGAGGCCCAGTCCGACGCCGACGCCTCCGGCACCGCCCGCGATTTCGCTGACCTGTCCGTCGCCGGGACCGCTTCGCTCGACGACTGGCCAGCCCGTGCCGCTCGCGTACCCGGACCCCCAGGTGGCGGGAGGCACTGCGCCCCTGTCGGTCGGCTGCCTCCCGGCGGTCGGCACGCCCGCGCCGGTCGGGCAGACGACGACGGTCACCTGCACGGCCACCGATGCCCGCTCCCAGACGGCGAGCTGCACGTTCACGATGTCGGTGGTGATCGCGCCGAGCCTGTCGGTCGAGCGCTTTCTCGCCCTTGGCGACAGCTTCACGTTCGGCACGACCTCGCGCGCGCCGCTTCGGGAGATCCCCGGCAGCACCTACGTCCAGAAACTCGCGTTCCTGCTCGAGGAGCGGTATCCCGATCAAAGGATCGCGATCACCAACGCCGGCGTGCCGGGGCAGTTCATGGACCAGATCGAGGACCGCTACCCGGCGGCGCTGCGACAGAGCGACGCGCAGGTGCTGATCCTGCAGGGCGGCGCCAACGACGTGAACACGGACGGCGAGCGCGCCGTGCGTGACGTGGTGACCCGCCTCGAGCGCATCACGCGCGACGCGCAGTCGCGGCGCGTGGCCGTCATCCTTTCGACGCTCACGCCGCACCGGCCGGGGTCGAGCAAGGGGACGTCGCCTGAGGTCGTGCGCGAGTTGAACGGGCAGATCCGCGACCTGTGCCGCCGCTACCGGACCGGGTGTGCCGACCTGTACGCAGCCTTCGGCGGCGAGCAGTCGCCGCTCATCGGCAGTGATGGCCTGCACCCGACGCCGGCGGGGTACGACGTGATCGCCGAGACCTACTTCGCGGTGATCCGCGAGCTGTTCGAGCGCACCGCCACGCCGTAGAAGGTCGGGGTGTAGCCGCCGGGCCTTGCCCCGCGGGCGAGAGCGTCCATCTCCGCACCGGCGGGGGAGGTGTTCTACCCTGTAGCGCATGTGGCGCACCCTGCCTGCCCGCGTCTCGGTCCTCCTCCTCGGCGCCTCGGCGCTCGTCGTGGCCTGTGGATCTTCGGCGACACCGACCGTGGAGTCCGCGGCAACGTCGGCGCCGGCGGCGTCGGGCGTCGAGCAGCTGACCTATCGGATCGTCCGCAGCCATCCCCACGACCCTGCGGCGTTCACGCAGGGCCTGACGATCGCGGGCGGGCATCTGTATGAGGGCACGGGGCTGTACGGCCAGTCGACGCTCAGGCGTGTGGACCTGCCGACCGGCGCCGTCCTCCAGCAGATCGAACTCGACGGCCGCTACTTCGGCGAGGGCATCGCGGTTGTCGGAGACCGGATCGTCCAGCTCACGTACCAGACCGGCGTGGGTTTCGTGTACGACCGCAAGACCTTCGAGAAGGTGCGCGAGTTCAGGTACCCGGGCGAGGGCTGGGGGCTGACCTACGACGGTCGGCGGCTCATCATGAGCGACGGCACCGACACCATCCGATTCTGGGATCCCGAGACGCTGGAGGAGCAGGGCCGGCTGCGCGTGCGCGACGGCGACACGGCGGTGACGCAGATCAACGAGCTGGAGTACGTCGACGGCGCGGTCTACGCAAACATCTGGGAACAGGAACGCATCGCCCGCATCGACCCCCGAACCGGCGTCGTCACGGCCTGGATCGACATGTCGAACCTGCTCACCGCCACGGAGCGGTCTCGCGGCGTGGACGTGCTCAACGGCATCGCGCACGACCCGAAGACCGGACACTTCCTGGTGACCGGCAAACTCTGGCCGTGGGTGTTCGAGGTGCAGTTCGTCAGGAAGGGCTGACAGACCACGCCCTTACGGGCTCCGCGGCGCATGGAACGAGCGTCGAGGCCCGTCCGCACCACGCTACGACGCGACGACGCGCACGCGCGCAGCGAGGTCGGCGTCGGGTGAGGTCCGCAGTGGACGGCCGCTCGCCGTGGTCACCTTGCGGAGGGTCACGCGCTCTGTCGGCCGGTAGGCGAACGGCCGGTGGGTGCTGGTGGATGCGCCGTCGGGATCGGTGAACAGGTACGGGCCCTGATAGTCACCGGGGGCATTGCTGTCGTCGATCGCGAGGCCGTCGATCGTGAACTCGCGAGGCATGAAGCACGGGTAGCCGAAATCGTGCTGCCCGTCGTTGTTCACGCTGAGCAGGTAGGGCTGGATCGATGCGCCGCAGCCGGGACGCCACGTGCAGTTCCGGATCGCGACGGTGCCCTCCCACGTGCTGCCGTAGTCACTGCGCAGCGAGAGGAATGCGCGTCCGTTGAGCGTGGAATCCTCGATCGTCAGCACGCCGCGGCCGATGGCGTTGAGGCCGGCGTGTCCCAGCGTGCAGCCGCGAATGGTGTACGTGCCCGATACCCCCTGGTGCGCGTCCATGCGCGAGAGCGTGCAGCCGTCGAGCAGGATGTTCTTGCAGAAGTTCGTGCCGATCACGCCCCAGCGCGAGGTGTCACAGATGTCGTCCATGCGACAGCCGCGCAGGGTGAAGTTCACGACGTCGCTCGCGTTCAGGTCGTAGCTGCCCATGCTCACCGGCTGGCCGGCGGCGCCAATCGTGGAGTAGGTCCTGTGGCCGGTGACGACGCAGTCGCGCAGCGTGACGTCGGCGCATTGGGTGACGTGCAGGAACCCGCTGTACGGGTGGCCGAACTCGCCCTCACCGGTGACGTGATGGGCCAGGCCCTCGACCAGGGTGCGCGAGCGGGAGACCGTGATGTTCCGGGCCCAGTAGTTGTAGCCCGTGGGCTGTCGCATTCGATTGGCGATGGTCGTGAAGACCCCGCCCTTCACCACCAGCGGACGCGCATCGATCGGCCTGGCCTCGACCTTCGTGACGATCGGATAGTCGCCGTCGATGTCGCCCTCGATGCTGCCGTCCCGACGCAGGATGAAACAGTCGCGACGGGGCGTGCCGTTGTTCTGGTTGAGGCCGCGACGGATGTAGACGCGCGTGCGGTCGTTCTCCACGCGGACCCAGCAGTCGCGAGGAGGCGTGACGTCGAGCCGGCGCTGATCCCGAGTCAGGCTGGTGATCGTGAGCGGAACGGGCTCCAGCACCGACCGCACGGCGAACAACGGGATGCGGTG
Source organism: Acidobacteriota bacterium (assembly GCA_023427865.1). Classification (GTDB taxonomy): domain Bacteria; phylum Acidobacteriota; class Vicinamibacteria; order Vicinamibacterales; family Vicinamibacteraceae; genus Luteitalea. The sequence goes on along the minus strand of JAEYZV010000662.1, from coordinate 3,115 downwards.
GTTCTCGACGTCGGTGTCGTCGACGACGAAGCGCGACGTCCCCCAGTCGGTGTCGGTCGCGATGACGGCAGTGAGCGCCCGCCGTCCGAGATGGTACGTGGCCCCGGGTTGCGACTTCACGGGCAGGCCGCGAGCGTTGGCCGATGCGTGCGCGTCGACGATGGCGGGCAGGTCGTCGGCCCGGCCGTCGCCAATCGCGCCAAAAGCCTCGTAGGTCACCGGTCCGTCGACCGCCGCCGCGGCACGGCCGGCAGTCACGACGGCCGCCGACATCCCGGCGGCCAACCCGCGCAGGAACGCCCGCCGCCCGCGTGCAGGGGTACGGGCTGCGCACGCGGATGCACCGCGCGTGCGTGAAGGGGGAAAGGCGGGCATGTTACGCGGCCACCGCGAGTACGAGCCTGCGCTGGATCATCCGTACGCCTCCGTGAACGAGGCGCAGTGTAGCGCACGTCCGAGCCGGGCGCCTCGCCGGCAGCTGCACCTGTGTGCGCAGACGGACGGCTGGGACAGCCGTCCCTACCTGACCCAATGGGCAGGCGCGATCTCGCGAAGCGGCGCGTCGAGATCGACCGCGGCGGGATCGAACTCCAGGCGTTGCGGCGGCACGTCGGGATCCGGGATGGGCACCGCCGAGAGCAGCGCCCGCGTGTAGGGATGCTGCGGCGACTCGAAGAGCGCGGCCACCGGCGCGAGTTCGACGATGCGCCCACGATACATGACGGCCACGCGCGTGCAGAACTGGCGCACCAGCCGCAGGTCGTGCGAGATGAAGAGATACGTGAGCGACAGCTGCGCCTGCAGCTGGGCGAGCAGGTTCACGATCTGCGCCTGCACCGACACGTCGAGTGCCGAGACCGGTTCGTCGGCCACGACCAACGACGGCTCGAGCGCGAGCGCCCGGGCGATGCCGATGCGCTGCCGCTGGCCGCCGCTGAACTGGTGGGGATAGCAGAGGAGTGCACGGCGGTCGAGCCCGACGAGCTCCAGCAGTTCGATGGCACGCGCGCGACGCCAGGTGGGCGTGCCGACCTCGTGGATGTCGAGCGGCTCCTCGAGGATCGTGGCGACGCGGTGCCGCGGGTTCAGGGACGCGTACGGATCCTGGAAGACCATCTGCATCTGCCGGCGCAGCGCGCGCAGCCGTCGGCGGTCGAGGCCGAGCACGTCCTGGCCCATGAAGCGCACCTCCCCCGCCGAGGGCTCCACGAGGCGCAGCACGCAGCGTGCGGTCGTCGTCTTTCCGGACCCGGATTCGCCGACGAGCCCGAACGTCTCGCCGGCCTCGATCGTGAAGCTGACGTCGCGCAACGCGTCCGTCACTCTCGGCGCGCGCCAGAACGCCCGTTGTTCGTAGCGCTTGCCGAGCTGGCGCACTTCGAGCAGCGCCATCAGCTGCGCGTGCGGTCCGGCCGGACCCCGAGCTCGAGTGCTTCACGCACGAGGATGCAGCGCGCGTCATGGGTCGCGTCGACCGGGTAGAGCTCGGGCACCTCCGCCACGCAGGCGTCGTGCTGCCACGGGCAGCGGGGCGCGAAGGCGCAACCGGGAGGGAGGTCCTGCATCGACGGCACGTGCCCCTCGATGGGCTCGAGCCGCCGTGTGCTGCGCATCGCGCCCGGCATCGCGCGTAGCAGCGCCTGCGTGTAGGGGTGCGCGGGCGCCTTGAAGAGCGACCTTACCGGAGCCTGTTCGACGATGCGGCCCGCATACATCACGGCGACGCGATCGGCCGTGTGGGCGACAACGCCGAGGTCGTGGGTGATGAGCAACAGCGAGAGGCCGAATTCCCGCTTCAGGTGCCGGAGCAGGTTGAGGATCTCGGCCTGAATGGTCACGTCGAGCGCCGTCGTCGGCTCGTCGGCCACCAGGAGTGCGGGGCGGCAGCTGAGGGCGAGCGCGATGAGCGCGCGTTGGCGAAGGCCACCCGAGAGTTGGTGCGGATACTCCGCGAAGCGCCGCTCCGGGTCGTCGACGCGCACGGTCTCGAGCAGCCCGAGTGCGGCCGCCCTCGGGTCGGGGCCGCCGAGGCCGTGCACCGTCATCGCCTCGACGAGCTGGCTGCCGATCGTGAGCACCGGGTTCAGCGCGCTCATCGGCTCCTGGAAGATCAGGGAGATCTTCGCTCCGCGCACCTGTTCCATCTCCCTTTCGGGCAGGTCGGTCAGGTTGCGCCCGTCGAGCACGATCTCGCCGCTCAGGATCCGGCCGGGTGGCGGCACGAGCCGCAGCAGGGAGTAGGCCGTCAGGGACTTGCCGCTGCCCGATTCGCCCACGAGGGCCAGCGTCTCGCCCCGGGCGATGTCGAAACTCACGTCGTGGACGACCGGCATCCAGCGACCATCGACGGGGAAGCCGGTCGTGAGATGGCGTACGGAGAGCAGGGGCATGGCGCGCCTGCGGCATCGTACCACCCGCATCCCTGGGCCCACCGGGCGCTCGTCGGTCGGCGCCCGTTCCTTGCCATCCCCCCGGCCGGCCGCTACAATCGGCCGAGATTCCGTCATCAACCCCCAGACGCCTCCTCGTATGAACAGCAGATGGCGCTCGACCGCACCGATCGACCCCGCAGATCGGGTGTGCCTCGTCGGGCTGCATGCAGGGACCCAGCCTGCGTGCCGGAAGGGAGAAGAGAGTGGACGACACCGTGAATCGACTGGCGAAGGAACTGGCAGATGCCATGGCCGACGCCGTGGCCTCTGATCCACGTGTGGAAGCATGTCGCGCCAAAGCGCGCGACGCCGGATACGACCTGCGGGTAACGCTCGACGCCGAGATCGGTTTTGCCACCCGGTCGGGCCGGAAGGCGAAGAACAAGCTGGCGCTGGCGCGCCCCTCCCACGCCACGCGCCACGTGGCGATGACCGACAACGACAGGCGCTTCCTCAAGTCGCTGCGCATCGCTCCCGACGCCGCGACCGAGGAAGTCTAGAAGGACACGAAGGGCCGCCAGAAACATCTGGCGGCCCTTCGAATTTCAGAATTTCAGAATTTCAGAATTTCAGAATTTCGTCGGCACGGCCAAGCGTCGGGGCTGTCATGCGGTGGTGCAATTCTGCAATTCTGCAATTCTGAAATTCTGAAATTTCTTCTACCGCTCCGCCCAGCGCAGCTT